>NZ_JAQTQR010000109.1 GCF_028712165.1 Sulfuricurvum sp.
ATCCACAGCAAACTAGCACGCACACCAGTATATTTTCATCTTGTTTTAGCAATGGATGCGGTTATTATATTGTGCCTGAAAATGTTGATAAAGTGGCCGTTATGTTTTCAGTTCGTCGTCTTATAAAGCCGACATGGCTAAACGACCGTGACCAATTTTTACAGCCCACCGAATTCTTATCCGATGAGTTTAAAAATGATTGTTTGATCTGGATGCTCTTTAATGGCAGTAACCTAACCGCCAGTGCTGATGATCTCGAGTGGAACAATCAAAAATGGTCAATTGTGAACCATTTTATCCCCTTTAGCGAAGTAGAAGTTGGTTCGCCGGATCGGTTTGAATCCGATTTTATGGTGGAGTATTTGAGTGATAAAACACTTTCATCCGAAGCTGCCGCTGTGATGGATGAAGGACGAAAACTGTGGCAATCTTATTTTTCAATGATAGATGTGCGAACGGTGCGGGATGAACTCAAACTCAACCGTAGCGATGTGGGATGGTATCAAGTGCGTAAAGCTCTCGAAGCACGTAATAAAGAGGGTCAGGGCATACCGAGTGATTTTACTGCATTTAAATCGGTGTATGAAGCATTAGGGATAAACTTCGACCTATGGTTTATGAACTAGGATTTTTAAGGTAAATTCACAGTAGTAAATTATGAAAAATTAAAAGAAGAGGGGATTGCAAATGGAAAAAGAGATCATACTCAGCCTTACAGCAAATTTTGAAGATTTTGTACAGCGTACAGAAGATGGTGTTGAATTTTGGTTGGCTAGGGATTTACAAGAGCTTCTTGGTTATTCAAAATGGAGCAACTTTGTTAATGTAATTGCAAAAGCAAAAATTGCGTGCGAAGTGTCAAATCAGAATGTTTCCGATCATTTTGCCGACGTCGGCAAAACGATCGAAATGCCAAAATCTGCGGTCAAAGAGATAGACGATATTATGCTAACTCGTTATGCTTGTTATCTCATTGCACAAAATGGAGACAGCAAAAAGCAGGAAATTGCATTTGCTCAAACTTATTTTGCGATGCAAACAAGAAAAGCGGAACTCATAGAACAACAGATGTTGGAATTTGAAAGAGTACAGGCACGTGCCAAGCTAGCGCATACAGAAAAGGAACTTTCACAGGTTATTTATGAGCAAACTGGTAGAAATGATAATTTTGCAGTCATTCGAAGCAAGGGAGATCAAGCACTTTTTGGTCGCACTACTGCACAAATGAAAGAGCGTTGGGGTATAAAAGAAACAAAACCTTTGGCGGATTTTATGCCCACGATTTTATTAAAAGCAAAAGATTTTGCCTCTGAGATTACCATTTATAATGCAAAAGAAAAACAGATGCAAAATGAGCGAGAAATATCAAATGAACATATTACAAATAACGAAGCAGTTAGACAAACTTTGCTAAGCAGAGGTATTGTTCCTGAAAATATACTGCCGCAAGAAGACATCAAGAAGGTAGAAAGAAAACTTAACACACAAAATAAAAAAGCACTTGCGACTAATGATACGTTAAATAAACAATAACCTTTAGTGGGGACGTGGATTCATGACGAACGGTGGAAAGTAAAATTTACTTCGCCATCTCTTTTCCGGCAATCATTCCGCTAGCCCATGCAAAGTTAAAATTATAACCCCCGCGTTTTCCTACGATATCGAGAACTTCACCCGAAAAATAGAGTCCCTCTATCCGTTTTGATTCCATTGTTTTATTATTGACTTGATCTGTATTGACACCGCCGCCGCTTACTTCGGCATGTTTGAACCCGTGGGTATCGCTCACGTCAAATTTCCATTCACCGATTAGATGGGTTAGCTTTTTGACCTCTTTCGGATTGAGTGTGGATACAGGTGTAGAGAGTGAGATTACGGCATCTTCGAGGAGGTAGGTCACTATTTTGGCTGGGATGAGACCGCAGAGCGCAGTATGGACATCATGTTTCGGGACGGAAGCGAATAGCTTCTCGATCACATTGGCAAGACTTGTTCTGTCATAACGGGGAAGCAGATTAAGGGAAATGCTAACACGTTGTTTGTTGAGGAGAGCATAGGAAGCCTTCTGGCTGATGTCGAGGATAGCAAGTCCTGAAATCCCGTACGCAGCAAACAGGATATCGCCTTGGACTTTTTCTTTGGATTTTCCGTTGATGAAGAGGGTCACTTCCGCCGTTGTTTTGACTCCTGCCATTTTATGATGATTTTTGGAGTTGAGATGGAGCTGTACTAACGAAGGATAGGTCGGAAGGATCTCATGTCCGAATTGTTTTGCGAAGGTATAACCATCGGCTGATGCTCCCAGTTGGGGCGCTGCTTCGCTTCCTGTGGCAATCAAAACTTTGTTATAGCTGTGTTTGCCTTGTTGTGATTGAATACAGAAATGCGAATCTTCTTTTGTAATAGCTGTGACTTTTGAATCGGTGAGAATTTTAACACCCGATTCGCTCACCGCACTTTTAAAAGCGATCAAGACCGATTTGGCTTCGTTTGAGAGGGGGTAGCATCTGCCGTCGTCTTTAACATCGAGAATCAGCCCAATAGAGTTGCAGAACTTTTCAAAATAGTGAAAATTGAGCTGTTTGAGAGCGTACGTGACAAAATGGGGATCATTTCCGGCATAATCTTCGAAAGTGGCAGTGGTATTGATAATATTGCACCGTCCGTTACCGGAAGCCAATATCTTTTTTCCGACACCGGAGTTGTGTTCATAGACAGTAACATCCGCACCGGCACGTGAGGCAAAGAGTGCCGCCATCAGTCCGCTGGCACCCCCGCCGATAATAGCAACTTTATTGGATGAACTCACCCCTCTCTCCCATACAACTCATTATAAAGCTCCATAGCATACCGATCCGACATACTGGCGATATAGTCACTGATAACACGATGTTTGTTGCGTCTATCCAGTTGTTCCACGTAATAACGAGGCAACATTTTCGGTTCTTCCATAAGGGCGTTAAAGAGCCCTATGATGGCTTGTTTTCCGGCAAACATCTTTCTCATAATGTGTTTGTGTTGATAGAGTTCTTTAAAGAGAACTTTTTTTAATTTTTTGATCTGTGTTTCGAGTTCCGGTTCAAATCCGATAACAATCGGCTCGGAAGCCGGTATAACGGAGGCTAACACCCTCGTGTTATCGATTTTATCTTTGGAATACTCGAGCAATGAATAGACCAGATGATTGATAAGATGGGAACTGAAACGGTAGCGGAACATTTCATCTTCGTTTTCGTGTATCCCCTCATCATACACTTTTTGTAAGATGGTTTGGATCAGTTCACTCGATTGGAGTGTTTCAAATGTTATTAACCCCGAAGCAACACCGTCGTCTATGTCGTGGCTGATATAGGCGATCTCATCGGCACGGTCAACGATCATTGCTTCGATGCTTGGGTGGGTATCAAGCGAGAATGCTTCACGGACACTGTCGGGCAAAAACGCTTTGTTATAGGGATAAGAGTGTTTTAAAATCCCTTCCAGAGTGGCGTAAGTGAGATTCAGACCCAAAAATGCTTTATAACGCTGTTCGAGCTTCGTAACAACACGGAAACTCTGAAAATTGTGCTCGAATCCGCTCGTAAATCCCCGCTCGCGTAAACACTCATCAAGCGTGTCACCACCGATATGTCCAAAAGGTGTATGTCCTAAGTCATGCGAGAGGGCGATGCTTTCGGCTAATGACTCTTCCAGTCCCAGATGAGATGCGATCGAACGGGCTATTTGGCTTACTTCAATACTGTGGGTGAGACGGGTACGGAAGAAATCACCTTGCGAGTTTAAAAAAACTTGTGTTTTGTATTCGAGACGGCGAAAACTTCCGGAATGGATAATGCGATCACGATCTCGGGCATAGGGAGAGCGGAAATCATCACTGATAGGATAAAAACGTTGGTTTGGGAGCACAGGAACCCTTTGTATAGTGTAAAAGTATTATACAGTGATTTATAGCGCTCCTAAAAACGGCTAACGCTATAAAAAATACAGTTCTAATATTTTTTTGTGCAAAAATTTGAAAATCTTTACACAAAATTAACACTTCTTTTCTACAATGGTGATTCGATTCTCCTTCGTTAGTTTGACCGAAATACTGCATCTGCGTGTTTCGGTTTGCTATATGCTTACTTTAATTTCTATTTCTTTTCATAATAAAACGGTATACATCGCAAAACAAGATATAATTATTTATTACGAGTCAAGGTATGAAATATGGATAAAAAAAATGATAAATGGACACAGTCGTCTTTAATTTCGGATAGTGCACGTGATAGCGCAAAGACATATCAAAGAGAAAATCTTAAAGCGCGTCGTAATATCGAAGAGGATTTTTTTAAGAAATCTCTTGATTATCGTGATTTTGTTTTCTCGCCTGAGGGATACGAAGGGATTGTGCTCTCACTATATATACTAATTATCCCTTATTTGGCTGGATTGTCATTTTTATATCTTTTTGTTGCCGAAGCAAGTTATGAATATTTTTTACAATTTAATCTAACCTCGTTTGCCATCATCTGGGCTATAGGGTATGAAGTATGTGCCGTCTCAATTTTGGTTGGAATTTTTTTATTCTGGCTTAAACATCTTAGTAATCGTATGAACAAAGAACAAGCACGAAAAAAGCCTCCAAAAAATCACTATAAGTTCTAAAAATAATTCGCTTCTTTTAAAGTTTTAAAAACAACAGGGTCGAAGCGAATTTTATATTTTCAACCTATAATATATTGACACTACAAAGCGGACGCATTTATGTCCAAAAAATAGCCAATTTAATAGTCATTTGTTACTTTTTATTCACAGAATAAAGTTATAATACATTAAAAATTTCAAAAGGCTCTTTTTGAATGGCAAATGATCGTGAAAAAAGATATCAATCAGCGCTTATATCGGATACGGCACGTGAAAATGCAAAAAGTTATACAAATGAAAAGCAAAAAATAAGACGGCAGATTGAAGATAATTTTTTTAAAAAATCATTAGATTTTCGAGATTTTGTATTTTCGCCTGAAGGGTATGAAGGGATTTTTGTAGGGATTTATATCGCTTTAATTCCATATTTGATGGGATTGTTGGTTCTGTTTTTTATCGCTGAAGCAAGTTATGAACATTTTATTGAGTTTAATTTAACATCTTACTTGATTATTTGGGCGATAGGATATGAAGTATGTGCAGCCCTAATTTTAATAATTATATTTTTTGCATGGCTCAAGCAGATATCTAACCGATGGGAGAGGGAGCAAGTTCGTAAAAAACCTACACGAAGTTGGTAATAATAGTGAACCCTTAAGCTATATTGGATACAATTTCATTCTTTCTTAAAATGGACAGCTGGCCGAGTGGTCGATGGCGCACGCCTGGAACGCGTGTGTAGGGCAACCTACCTAGAGTTCGAATCTCTAGCTGTCCGCCATACCCCTTTAGAACC
>NZ_JAQTQR010000049.1 GCF_028712165.1 Sulfuricurvum sp.
AGCTCTCAGAGGCGTTTCCGGCATCAAAAGCTATTTTCGATGAAAATATTACTAAGATTAAAATGACTCAAAAGATTTTAGATCAAATTATCGAAGATTTTGAAGAGATTGAACCGACAGACGATCCTTTGGATATATAAGATAGGATATAATTGTCATCCGACAAACCGATATCCGATTCCTGTCTCGGTGATAATCCTCTTCGGACGGGTAGAATCGGTTTCGATCTTTTGACGCAATTGATTAATAAAAACCCGTAAATAGTGGGTCTCATTTTGGTATCCTATTCCCCATATTTCTTTGAGAAGCCATGCGTGAGTTAGAACTTTTCCACTGTTTTGCATCAGAATTTTGAGGAGTTCAAACTCTTTTGGGGTTAGTTTTAACTCTTCTTTATCCAGCATTACCATGTGTGAAGAGATATCCAAAGAAAGGTTTCCGCTGAGCAAACCCGACACACTGTCACCTATGCCTATACCGCGTCGTCGCAGGGCTGCTTTTATACGAGCAAGAAGTTCACCTGTACCGAAGGGTTTGGTGAGATAGTCATCACATCCCCCTTCCAAAGCTGCTATTTTCTCACTCTCATCGGAGCGTGCAGAGAGGACGATCACAGGCGATAGGCTCCATTCTCGAAAGCGACTTAGAAATTCTTTACCGTCCATATCGGGTAATCCCAAATCGAGCAGTACCAAAGTGGGAGCATCAATAGCCGCACGATTGAGTGCTTCTTTTCCCGTCGCAATACAAACGGGATGGTATCCTGCCGCACCCAGTGCCACTTCGAGCAGTTTACGTATGGCACTGTCATCATCAATGATTAAAATAGTCTCTTTCATCCCTCACCTCTCAGCGGAAATCGTAGCGTAGCGCAAAACTGTACCCCATCACTCATCGTCTCCACACTCCCTCCATGCATCTTGGCAATTCGATAGGCCACATAAAGTCCTAATCCGATTCCCTCTTCTCCACGCACGTTACTCAATCTCGAAAATGCTCTCCATGCCATCGATGCTTCATGAATAGGAGGAATAGAACCTGTATTACAAATATGGATTATTACCCCCTCAGGTTCACGTTCTACTGAAACATTCACGGCATCACCATATTTAAATGCATTTTCCAATAAATTAAAGAGTGCCTGCTCAATTAAAACAGCATCTCCTTGAAGCGAAGGGATTTCCTCATTCATCGTTAACGATGCCGGGAATGTGTGCTCTGTTTTCGACAAAGCACTTCCCAAAAGTTCACGAATATCACACTCTTGCATTTTGAGTTTTAGCATACCGCTTTGAAGTCGGGCGGTATCGAGAAGATTATCAATCAAGCGTCGCATCCGATGTGCACCGTTGTCAATCGTATGATATAGCTCTTTTTTTTGTTCCGGATTCAGATCAAGTTCTTCCGTAAGCAATCCAGACGATGCTCCCATAATCGCGGCAAGGGGTGTACGTAGTTCATGTGATAAAGACCCAAGCAGAGTCTCTTGTAGCCGCTCAGATGTCTCCAGTTCCTTGGCAAGGGCAGCACGCTCACTCAACCATGACACAATTTGCCCGACTGCAATCATAATCGTAAAACTAAATACGTATCTGAGATCATGTACCGTAAACGTTAAAATTGGAGGTATAAAAAAGAAATTGAACGATAAAACAGAAGCCAAAGAGACAATTAAAGTATCTCTACGCCCTGCGCGCATCGCGGCATAGAGGATCGGAATAAGGTGGATCATCCCTATATTTACCAGTTGAAGCTCCTCCCTAAAAAGTTTAGAAATCAAGCTAAGAACGATCAAGAGTAAAAAAGGAGGGGTAATTGTGTACATGATTAAATTATAAACCATCCATTGTTAAATCTCTGCCCGACGGGCAACCCCAATAAGTTTATCATGCGGGAAATGGTAGAAGCTTACAAAATTAGGGGAGACATCTTTGATAAATGCAAAGATTTTCCATATCATACTCTCGGATACAATCTCTTCATCTCCGTAAAAGATTGTCCGTTCATCGATATTTCGTTCACGTAAAATTGCTTCGACGTTCAGCGTCTCCATGTACCCCGGTCGGATACTAAGTAGATCAAGTCCTTCTCCTATAGGAGAAAGTTCGCTACTCACTCCATGAGGCTCATAGGAAGGGTGAATGGTCACAATGATGTTACGTTCATACATGATCCCGTTTTGAAACATTGTTTTCGAGATATAGGCAGGGATCGCATCAGCATTCCGGGCGAAAAAGAGAGCCGTTCCCTCGACATAAAACCCTTGCGCATAGCGTTTAAGGTATTCGCTCAAAAAGAGTTCTTTGTCAATCGGTACAAATGAAGCATAAAGACGTTTTTGCCCTTGGGTATAAAGAATCACGATAAAAAGAGGAACCGATGCGATGATGAGCGACCAATAACCACCGTGCGGAATTTTGAGCCAACAGGAGATAAAGAAAATTAAACTGGTAAATCCGGCGATGATCGACACTCCCATTTTGAGATATTTACGTTTATACATAAAAATCATACTCATCAGTACACCTGTGATACTCATCGCCCCTGCAACCGAAAGGCCGTAAGCTGCCGCCAGTTTAGCCGATTCGCCGAAGATAAAGAGCATCGCGACGACACATACAAATAAAAACCAGTTGATCGAACCGACATAGATTTGACTGCGCAGCTCATTTGAGGTGTAATTAACATTAAAATGAGGAAAAATACGCGTTGTCATTGCCTGATACAACACCGAAAAAATTCCACTGATCATCGCCTGCGATGCGATCACAGTTGCAATTACACTTAACAACAGCAGTGGAACATACAACGAGGGAACGAGAGTGTGATAAAGTTCAAAAAATGGAGCTTTGGCAGCTTCAGGATGAGAGAGTAAAAATGCGCCTTGTCCATAATATGAGATAAGCAATGCTACTGAAGCAAAAAGCCACCCTTTTAGAATCGGCAATCGTCCCAAATGACCCATATCAGCATATAGAGCTTCACCACCCGTCGCACATAGCAATACGTCAGCTAAAACTACAAATGCGATATAAGGGTGTTGAACGATAAATTCAATCGCATAAAACGGTGAGATTGCCTTTAACACTTCCGGTGATTGGAGGAGATAATAGCCTCCTCCTAGCGCAAGTGCAAAAAACCAAACTACCATAATAGGACCAAATGCACTGGCAACCTTCTCTACCCCTTTTTTCTGAACGGCAAAAAGTGCCAAGGCAATACCCGCAGCAATGAGAAGCAGAATAATCTTCGGGGTATTCTCAAATCCCGGTATTAGAGCAATCCCCTCGACGGAGCTCAGAATACTGATAGCAGGTGTGATTACACCATCCCCGATCATCAACGATATTCCAAGAAAACCCAATGCACTCACAATAGCAGTAATACGTGCCCCCTTGAGATAAGGGAGCAAAAGTTGTACTAACACGACAGTTCCTCCCTCGCCACGCTTGGAAAGACTTGTAGCTAACCATGCATATTGGACAGTAACCAACATCAACATCGTCCAAAATGCCATCGATAAAATTTGAAAAATCGTCTCGGTTGTTGGTTGCACCAACAATAAAATAACAGCAAAAGTATAAATCGGACTTGTTCCGATATCTCCATACACAACACCGAGTGATTTGATTACCATCATTTCACTTTTAAGTCGTTCTTGTAACGTCATAACGTCCCTTTAGATTAGGATTTTCATGACATAGATTATAGATTGATTTTTATCAGTGAAGTCTCAAGATAAGAGTAAGAGATATAAAGAAAGTATAAAGAAGAGTTCTCCGAAAGGGAGGAATTAAATGTGAGAGTAAGCGATTAGCTAATTAGACCACTTTTTAATACAAGTTGCCAAATAAGTGCCGAAGCAATACCTCCGGCAAATCCAGCAACAATATCATCCCCCATTACCCCAAGACCCCCTTTGGCCTCACGATCGATACGGCCGATGATGGAGGGCTTTTTAATGTCAAAAAGACGGAAAAATAGTAAACTCAGTGCGATTTGAATCGCAATTCCGTTGGTCCAAACTCCTAAATCTGAAAAAGTAAACATAATCCCGGGTGCGATGGAGAGGGCAAACCACATTCCAACAAGTTCATCGATAACAATGTGCTGAGAATCATGGCTTTGTGTCTCAGCTTCGTAGCGATCAATCGTTTTTATGGCGATAAGGGTAATAAGCAGTGTTGCCAAAAAAAGGGTTTGCGGTCCTAAAAAAATCAATAGTGCAACTCCAAGAGGCAAAGAAGCCAGAGTTCCCATGGTTCCGGGGGCTTTTGGAGAGAGACCGCTGTAGCCGACCGTGATAAAAAACAAGCGAAAATTCACAACTATTCCTTAGGTGAGAGAGGTGGTTTGATAAAGTCGCATCAATTCGACGTAAAAGTCTTTTTCGGAGTGCTCTTCGAGCAGACCGTTAACGGGCATAATATCGTAATAGAGTTTGGCTAAATTTTTGAATCGGTTGGGATAAAGAGATGCCACAATCATAGAGGATATCTCTTTGCGTACCAATACTGCCGGAGGCATAAGCCCTTGCTGCATCAGCTCCAAGATTGATTCGGAGTGATACGAAATATGGTGATGATGTCCGTGCGGGCATGTTTGGACACTGACAAGTGTTTTACACTGATTGCAATAAACGTATTCGCTTGCAATACCGACTTCGATATCAATCCCCACTAATCGATCTATGATCGATTTATTGGCATTTTGATCGTAATACATTCCGATACCGGCATGATTTTGGCCAATCATTAAGCGGTCGCAGCCATAGTTTTTGGCGACGATTGCATCGAGAATCACTTCATTGCTACCGGCAAAAATATAGCTGCTCTCTAACGGAACGATAACGACACGGTTGCGCGGAAGGAAGTTTTCGACAAAATACTGGAGTGTTTGGTATCGCAGTTCATACTGTAAATTGGCGCTGTTGTACGGTTTGAGCAAGAAAATAACAATAAGGTCAGTCCGTTCCAGACTTTGACGTATGAAGCGTTCGTGGGCACGGTGGAGGGGATTAGCCGCCATGAACAAAGCGGTAGTATGTTTGGCTTCGGTTTGTTCTTTTGCTTCTTGAATCATTGTTTGGATCGACTGTACCGGTGTCAGGTCAATGGAATACTCGCCGGAGATTGCATACTTGCCCAGACGTTTATGGGTTGCATTGACCCCAGGATGAGTGAGATCTTCGGTTCCGTAAATTTGGCGCAGACGTTCACGCGGATCGATAGGATAGATTTCATCCACACACAGTTCCCCGACAAGCGTATTATCGCAAATGAGATCGAGGATTTCCCCTTTTTGTGCCGACATGAGGACCGTTTCATTGACTTTCCCGCTTGGGGAGAGGATGAGGGGGAAGGGAAAGGTTTTTCCCTGAAACATTCCACTGGCTAAAACTTCTTTACTCTGCGCTTCGTTCATGAGACTATAAACCGGAGCCAACATCCCTGATTTAAGTAAAATTAGTGCGGAGACAGCCTCTTGATCGATGAAGAGAGATCTATTTTTTCTTGACGATGCCATATTTCTTTCTCTTTTCCCATAAGCTTTTACGTGAAATACCCAGTTTTTTTGAAAGTTCCGTATCCGGGAAGCGGTTTTGGAAGTGGATCATGATGTATTTGACGTACTCTTCAATCGGCAAAATCTCCCCCTGGTCGAAGAGATGATTGTCGCTTTCGATTTCGATAACTCTAAATTGCGGGGAATCTATCGGATCGGTACTGGCGACAATACATTTACGGTTAGCGATAAGCTCATAAAAAGCTTTGTGCTCACTTTTTTTTAGGTTTTGGAAATCGGTGATAAAGAGTATGGAGTCATCACTGAGCGATGCAATATCACTAAATGCTTTTGCAGAAGCGAGAGAGATAAATTGAAGTGGTTTATCTTTATGGGCTGCGTATCGAAAGGCAAATGCGTCGGCATACTTTTGGTATCCGCTGCAAATAAAGAGTGGGAGCTCGGTTTTATCCAAATCTTCATCTACATTGATCGAATTAAAGGTATGGGCCAGATAGCGTTCATAGGTTTGATTTTGACGTCGCAGGCGTTCATGATTTTGGAAATGTTGGATTTTACGGATGAGCTCTTCAATCATAAACGGTTTGAGTATATAGTCTTTTGCCCCGGCGGCAAGAGGCTTTGAAACCGTATCATTGCTGATGTAGCTAACCATCAAAATAACAACGGCATTTTTATAGGCTTCAATAACAGGATAAATATCCTGACCGCTGATGTTGGTTGAAAGGAGAACGACATCGTAAGGGATACCTCGAAGCCCCTCTTTGGTAGAGCTGGAGATATCACAGTTGTGGCTAAGATCGCTGAGTTTAGAAGCGATACTTTGTGCGAGATAAATCTCGTTTTCGATAATGAGTATATTCATCCGTTTTTCCAATCAAAATAGTGTACTGATGCGGTAGCGATTACTCCTACCCCTTCTTTGCGTCCGATAAATCCGAGATGTTCGGTTGTTGTCGCTTTTACATTGAGACGGGCAGGGGAGAGATGCAATAATGTGGCGAGTGTTCGGCGCATTTGCTCTTTATAGGGGGTGATCTTTGGAGTTTGAGCGATGATCGTAATATCAGCATGGAGAATGACAAATCCAAACTGATGAAGTTTTTCGACACATTTTTCCAAAAGATGTTTAGAATCGATATTTTTATAGGCATTATCGGTATCAGGAAAGAGCATTCCGATATCGCCTAAACATGCTGCACCGAGTAAGGCGTCGATAAGTGCGTGAATGGCAACATCTCCGTCACTGTGTGCTTTAAATCCAAAGGGACTTTCGATAGTGACACCGCCCAATACCATCGGTTTCCCCTCTTCAAAAGGGTGAACATCAAATCCGTTTCCGGTAAAAACAACATTGGAAGGTGCTTGCAGACATTCCAATGCACCTATATCCGAAGCATGGGTGATTTTGGCGGCGCGTTCGTCACCCTCAATAAAATATCGAGTTCCGCCCGATGCAACGACGGCACTGCTCTCATCGGTATATTCGATATCCGTTTCAAGAGCGTGTCGTAAAATTTCGGTACGTGAGAGCTGTGGAGTTTGGATACGTTTTACTAAAGTCCGTTCGACTGTAATGTTATCGTATACGACAGTATCATGAACATCAAGCGCAGGGACAATGGTATCGGCAAGTTCTTTATGAGCAATGAGTCGAGCAATGAGATCGGGATCGACACAGGCACGGGCTATATCGGTTACCATGACATAAGGAGTATTGACCTCTTTTAGAGCATTTTTTAAAGATTGCTGGCGTGTTTCCCCGCCTGCAACCACGGTAAAATTACATAAAGGGGATATAAAAGGGATTTCATCGGCATGCGCACACAATATGACGGCGGCATCAGGGATAGATTCTTTGATACGGTTAGTAACATAAAGCCATAGCGGATCATGCCCAATTCGTAGCCATTGTTTTTTAACCGGTACTTTAAAACGAGTTGAGTTACCTGCAGCAAGTAACACAAGTGTAAAATCAGACAAAATGTATCCTATTTTGTAAACTGTTACGAAATTATACACTTAAAAAGCTTTTTTTTATCTTGTTTTCGATAAATTATAGAGTATATCAAGAGGAGAGAATGATTCATTTCCTAAATCCTCTTGAAATTTTTAATCTACATTGAAACAGATACGACCCTTTTAGGGGGTCTTATTTATAAGTCCAATAAAGCTTTTGTAAACTATCAAGGAGAAAGTCATGAGAACCGCATGGGTCGCTGCCCGACAAAACGACACCGTTCGCACTCAGATGTATTATGCCAAGCAAGGTATTATTACCGAAGAGATGGCGTACGTCGCCAAAGTAGAAGAACTCGATCCTGAGTTGGTTCGTTCCGAAGTAGCACGAGGGCGTTTAATCATCCCGGCTAATGTCAATCATAAAAATTTAGAGCCGATGGCGATCGGTATCGCAGCACGATGCAAAATCAATGCCAATATCGGTTCATCAGCTATTGCCTCTGATGTTCAGGGGGAGATTGAAAAGATTCAAGTTTCCCAACACTATAAAGCGGATACGGCAATGGACCTTTCAACAGGTGGAGATTTGGATGAGATCCGTCGTGCGGTAATCGCCAATTCAAAAATACCGATCGGAACAGTACCTATCTATCAGATTTTGCATGATGTGCATAATAAAATCGAAGATTTAAGTATTGAGAAAATGCTTGAAGTTCTTGAACGCCAAGCACAGCAGGGGGTGAGTTATTTCACAATCCATGCCGGCTTTTTGCTAGAGACAATGCCAAAAGTGGCTAAACGTAAAATGGGGATCGTCAGCCGAGGCGGGTCGTTAATGGCGGCATGGATGATGCACTATCACCGTGAGAACCCTTTTTATACAGCGTACGATGAGATTCTCGATATTTGTGCTCGTTATGATGTCTCTCTTTCGCTCGGGGATTCACTTCGTCCGGGATGTTTGGCGGATGCGAGCGATGAAGCACAGCTCGGTGAGCTTAAAGTGCTCGGCGAGTTGACACTCCGTGCATGGGAGAAAAACGTTCAGGTGATGATCGAAGGGCCGGGACATGTCCCTCTCAATCAGATCGAACGCAACATGAAAATTCAGCGTGAATACTGCCATGAGGCACCATTTTATATCCTCGGACCTCTGGTTACTGATATTGCTGCCGGATATGATCATATCAGCTCTGCTATCGGTGCGGCGGTCGGCGGATGGCACGGTGCTTCCATGCTGTGTTACGTTACACCGAAAGAACATTTGGGGCTTCCGAATGCTGAGGATGTCCGTGCCGGGATTATCGCCTATAAAATCGCGGCACATGCAGCCGATATCGCACGCGGACGTAAAGGGGCACGTGATATCGATGATGCGATGAGCGATGCACGTTATGCGTTTGACTGGAACCGTCAGTTTGAACTGGCACTTGATCCGGAACGTGCACGTGAATATCATGATGAAACATTGCCTCAGGATGTATTTAAAGATGCGGAGTTTTGTTCGATGTGCGGACCTAAATTTTGTTCGTATAAAATTACTCAGCAGATAATGGACAATCCGGAATCTATTGCATGGATCGCCGAAGAAGCAAAAACACAAAGCGCAAGCTAAAACTATTAAGGAGAAAAAATTTATGACTGAAGAAATTGTAAAATCAGCATTATCAAAAGTAACGTATCCGGGATTCACGAAAGATATCGTGACATTCGGATTTATTAAAGAGATTAAAATTGAGGGGTCAAACGTTCAGGTAACGGTAGATATCACTTCAAGTGCTCCTGAAGTAGCTCATCAGATTACAGTTGAGGCAACGGATGAGTTGAAACGTGCCGGTGCATCAGAAGTAGTAGTTACTATTACTGCTCCTAAAATGCCTCGCGAGAGTTCATCTAAGGGTAAAAATATTGCCCCTCAAGTCAAGAACTTTATCATGGTAAGTTCGGGCAAAGGAGGAGTCGGTAAATCGACTACCTCGGTCAATCTTGCAGTAGCTTTGGCAATGCAAGGGAAAAAAGTAGGTCTTTTGGATGCAGATATCTATGGACCTAACATCCCGCGTATGATGGGTATTGACGGGATTAAACCTGAAGTTGTCGGAAACAAAGTTCTACCGATTAAAGCTTACGGTATAGAAGTAATGTCTATGGGTTCATTGATGGAAGAGGGGCAATCGCTTATCTGGCGCGGAGCTATGATTATGAAAGCAATCGAGCAGTTCTTACGCGATATCGTATGGTCGGATTTGGATTGTCTCGTTATCGATATGCCTCCGGGCACAGGAGATGCTCAATTGACACTTGCACAAAGTGTACCGGTTACCGTTGGGGTTACCGTTACCACTCCGCAAATGGTCTCTTTGGACGATTCACGCAGAAGCTTGGATATGTTTAAAAAACTTCATATTCCGATTGCAGGCGTCATTGAAAATATGAGCGGCTTTATCGCTCCCGATACCGGTGTCGAATACGATATTTTCGGCAAAGGGACATCTAAAGCGATGGCAGACCAGTTCGAAACATGTATTCTTGCTGAAATTCCGATCGAGCCTTCAATCCGTACAGGTGGTGATGAAGGGAAACCGGTTACGTATTATGCTCCTACGTCGGAAACGGCAAAGCGTTATATGAAAGCGGCTGAAGCTCTTTGGGCATCAATCGAAAAAATTAATGAAGAAGGCGGGGTTGATAACCAAGCGATTCAGCCTAATACACCTCCGGGTGTATCAGCGTGTTCAACTGCTGCAGCACCAAAACAAGAGGCTCCTGCAAGTTCAGGAAGCTGCGGAACAGGCTGCGGCTGCCACTAATTCATCTCTCATTATCTCTTCCCGTACAATCGGGAAGAGCATCCTTCTCTCATTTTTTCATAATCAAATAGATTAAAACTGATCCCCGGAATGCATATGTTTTTGGAATTCGATAACGCGGTTTCGGCCCGTATTTTTACCTTCATAGAGAGCCAAGTCGGCATATTTAATGACTTTCCAGATGGAATCGGCTTGTGATGGGAAATGGGCTACACCGATACTGAGTGTTTTTTCAATCGTATCAGCACCAAAATGGTATTTTTTCTCATTGAAACGGGCACGGATTTTTTCTGCAACTTGCACTGCACCTTCAGGGGTTGTATTGTATAAAAGAACCAAGAACTCTTCACCACCGTATCGAATCGCCAAATCGGCTTTGCGGATACTTTCTTGCAGAATTTCAGCCAAGGTTTTGATAACAATATCCCCTGAATCATGACCATACGTGTCGTTTACCATTTTGAAGTAATCGATATCGATCATTAAGATAGCGTACGAGATGTTAGAACGTAACGCTTGCTCTGAACTTTTGTCAATAAATTCTTCCAAAAAGCGGCGATTGTAAAGACGGGTAGCGCCGTCTCGGAGAGATGAATCCCGTAATTTATCCATGAGAGTACGGCTCTCAATAACCGCTTTGGCTGCTTCAAAATAGTTTTTGATACTTGGCAATGAGAGATTCATTGTCTCTATTTCTGCCACCGTTTTTGCTGAGAACGAGAGAACAAGGGCTAAATCATCATTGATATTAAAAGGAATACACGAGTATTCTTTATCATGCATACAATTAGTACATAAATTTGGGAAGTCGGTTGAATATACATCGCTTGCTGTGCGGTGGGCTCTGCATTCTGATGCATCTTTATCCGCGATAGGAAGACAAAAGGTTTTCCCCTCACTGATATGGATCAATTTGCGTTCTTTGGTATTTTTATCTACTTCATAGAGAGCAAAATGTTCATATTTGAATTTTTCTTTCAATACATAGACAAAACGCTCGTAAATTGCATCTTTACTGCTATCAAGCTCAATGGTTTTTTTGAATTTATAAACATCGGAGAGTTCTTGGATAATCATTCCGGCCGTACTGAGCGGATCGCTGCAAGATATATTTGAACGGGATGCAAATGTGTTGAGATTATGCTTGATCCCTCCGAACGTCTCTTCCATTTTTTGAAAGAGGGTATTCATTTGTTCGGCTACTTCATTTCCCCCGTTTTTAAGTGTTGTAGTAAAACGGAAGCTGAAATCTCCGGTACGGGCCCGCTTAATCCCATTTTGGAGATTTTCAAAGAGTTTCATATACGGTTTGAAATAGTGATTGGTTACCCAAACAGCGATGATAATAAAGATAACGTTGATTGCAAAAATCTTAGCGATAGTCATAGCTCCGGTTTGGCGAATATCATTTATGTTAAATTCCATACTGATAGCCCCTAAGACCTCTCCTTCTTTTGCATTATGACATGCAAGACAATTTGGGTTGCCGTAAGCGGTTGCAATGTAAGGGATCGTTACACGTAAAACAGCATTCTGGGAATCTTCACTGATTTTACGAACAGCTATTCCATCTTTGAGAACTTGTCTGTCGATAGCATCTCTCGGGTGCTCATTTTCAAGCCCCTCTCCATGTTGTGCAACGACATTTGAAGAACGAACAATCCATAGCTTTTGAACGTCTTTGATATTGGCAATGTTGGAGAGAAAGAATTCTCGTTTGTCCATAATACCGTTGACCATATGTGCTGTCAAACCGTCACGTACGATTTCAGCGGTCATTTTTGATTTTTCAATGGCATTGTTATACCCGTAATCGCGAAAGTTAAGAGCGACATTCGTGATTGTAGCGACGGCAAGCCCGATCAACATCAATGCGACGATAAATAATATTTTGCGGTTGGCATTCATCCATTAGTACCTTATAAATAATTGAAAAGAAAGATATAAGTGTTGAGGATAGCCAAATAATTTTTAAATATATATGAAAGTGGAGTAAAAGGCTACGGTTTATTCGACCGTAACACTTTTTGCGAGGTTGCGAGGCATATCGACATCGTTTCCGAGACGAATTGCGATTTCCATAGAGAGGAGTTGTAGTACCACCATCATCTCGAAAAATTCGAGCATATAATCGTCGCTGTTTTTCGTACAGATATGGTCATCGGCTTTATCGAAATCGAGCGGGCTGATAGAACATATCGTTGAATCACGGGCACTAAGCTCTTCAATATTACTTTTTGTTTTATCATAAAGCATGTGTTGAGGGAGTAATGCAATGGTAAAGAGCTCCGGATCGGCGAGAGCGATAGGCCCGTGTTTCATTTCACCGCTTGGGTATCCCTCCGCATGCAAGTAGCTGATCTCTTTAAGTTTTAATGCCCCTTCTAATGCAAGAGGATAGAACACGTCACGACCGATAAAGAAGAAGCCGTGACCGTGAAGGTAGCGTTTTGAAAGACGGCGAAGCTGTTCATGGATGGCGTTATCGACACTGACTGTAGCAGGAAGGACGCGTAATAGGGCAATTTGATGTTTAATGTCATTACTGCTGAGTGTTTTGCGCTCACCGCCTAAATAGAGACTGAGCATCCATAAAACACATACCTGTGTCGCAAATGCTTTGGTCGAAGCTACCCCTTTTTCGATCCCTGCGCGAGTGAGGATAGATGCATCAGCAAGGCGAACCATGGAAGAGTTGTCGACATTACAGATAACCATCGTTTTGAGACCGAATTTCTTGGCCATTTTCAGACTCTCTAGAGTATCAGCCGTTTCACCGCTTTGGCTGATAACTACGAAAAGGGTATCCGGAGTCAAAAACGGTTCGCGATAGCGGAACTCACTGGCAATTTCTACCGACGTACGAATTTTGGAATGACGTTCAAATAAATAGCTTGCAACCAAAGCAGCGTGATAGCTTGTTCCGCATGCACAGAGTTTGATTTCATTGATCCCTTCGAATAATGTATTCTCTAATTCTTCAAAATAGATACTTTCATCCCGTAACCGTCCCAATAACGTATCGGCTAAAACTGTACTTTGTTCATATATCTCTTTTTCCATAAAAAAGCGATACCCCTCTTTTTGGGCTGAGAGTTTATTTTCGGATAGTGCGCTGAATCGTAGTGTTACTTCACGGTTTTGTTCGTCAAACAGGGCAATTTTTTCCGATGAAGCATATCCGTAATGACCGTCTTCGAGATAAATGACTTCATGGCATTTACCGATTAGGGCGGCATCCGAAGACCCGAAGAAGGTTTCATTCTCACGATTACGTCCGATTATCATCGGAGAACCGTGTTTGGCAAAGAAAATAGTCCCTTCTGCATCGGCATTAACGAGCAAAATTGCATAGGCACCTTTGATCTGGGCTAGTGTTTGTTTAAAGGCCTCAAACGGAGTCGAAGCACTTTTGAGGTGATATTCAAACAGATGGACAATGACTTCAGTATCGGTTTGACTCAGGAACTGTATCCCCTGTGCAACTAACATCGTTTTAAGTTCTTGGTAGTTTTCGATAATTCCGTTGTGCACTACATACGAATTTTGTCCAAGATGTGGATGGGCGTTTAGTTCAGTCGGTTTCCCATGTGTTGCCCAGCGGGTGTGTCCGATTCCGACCGAGAATCCGGAACTTTCATAATTTTTGGCTTTTTCTTCGAGGTTGATCAGTTTTCCAACGGCTTTGAAAAGAGAAAAATTTCCCTCTTGCAATATCGCGATTCCGGCAGAATCGTATCCTCGGTATTCTAGCTCACGAAGTCCGTCGATCAATATTTGTTTAACAGGCTTTGTTCCAATATATCCAACAATACCGCACATTATTACACCTCTACTAATTTATTGATTATTTCGCGCGCATTATCGCACATTCTATGTTGTTTTTCAATTAAGAAGTGGTCTCGCGTCATATTTTTATTGGTATGTATTTTTGCAGTGGCAATATTGATATTTGCCTCATCGAAACATTGGACGAAATAGGCCAACAACCCTCTCTGATTTGCTGTATTCAGATTGAGCTGCGCATAATGGATTGAGTGGTCACAATCAATAGTGATTTCGCTGGGTTTGATGATTGGTTTAGGGAGATCGATTTTTTTAGTCATATCGAAAGCCTCTTCAACAATCATCTCAATTTGCTCCATTGTCCCCTCGCGAGGGCGTTGCAAGAATTCGATCTTAAAGTACTTGATACCGTCAAATAAGGTAAAAATATCCATTGAAGCAACATCCAAATAACTAAGCTTTCCTAATAGATATCCTAAATTGAGGGGAATTTTTCGGAAGATATGGATGATAAGCCCTCCGTCAATGTTTAATTGATAGGTGAAGGTCTGACATTGAAATGCCTCTTTGGATATAGCCAAAATATCGCCGGGAGTATGTTTAAAGAAAAAGAGATTGGACTCGATAGAGAGGATCTTTTTCTGTTCAACTTTACTAAGCACTGTAAATTCAGGATCGTTAAGGAGCCTTTTTTCCTTATTTACCCGTTTGATTGCATCGGTAATTCGAGCATTCTGGGAAGCAATTTCGAGGGAAGCTTCATAAAGTTCTTGGAGTAAATTTGCACCGAAGCTTGTATAGGTTCCGGGTCCGACCCCGTTGATATCGGCGTACGTTAGAATATAAAGAAGGGTGAGATTTTCCGGTGTTTTGATTTTAGACATAAACTGATAAAGGGTTTTTTCATGGTAGAGATTTTCGCGATACGCAACGTTACTCATTAAAATATGGTGTCGGACGAGTAAAGCTCCCCGTTCATATTGCTGAGTCGGAAGTTTGAGATTTTTGAGGAAAGGGATGATCAGTTTCGTTCCTACCTCACTGTGATCTTGTTTTCGTCCTTTACCGGTATCATGTAGGAGAATAACGGCTTTAAGCAGAAGTTTATCACTTGTACTTAGAGGTTTATAGAGTGCCTCCACATAGGGATCATTGATTTTTTCGAGTGCTTCGATACATTTGATGGAGTGTAGATCGACCGGATAAAGGTGATAGCCGTCAAACTGAGGAAGATGAAGTACTTTTTTAAAGGCACCGATGAGGTGATGTAAAATCCCTGCATCGTAAAAAAGTTTCAAAATAACATAGAGATGATTACGTTCAAACAATTTACGCAGCAGGGCATAGGTTCTAACTTTAAGCGGATGTTTGATTACAGAGTAGGTGAAATGAAAGAGAACACTAGGATCAAATTTCCATTCTTGGTCTTTCAAGCTGACCAACATCTCTAAAAGTGCGTCAATAGAAGGTGTTGAGGCATGATACGATGCGTATAAAATCCCATCTACCGCATAAAATCCTTTTTGTATACGACCGGCACGGATTTTTGAGGTTACTGTAGAGTCATACAGTTGAAGACGAGCCATTTTTTTAACATAGATTTGTGTAAAGTTATTGATCCTCCATTGTGCTTCCAAGAGCTTGGTGACCAGTCTTCGTTCATCACTAAACCCTAACATTTGAGCAATTTTGGGCATATAATCAAGAACCAGTTGGTCTTGTTGTTTTCCGCTGATCAGATGCAGAGCACTCCGAACTCTGAAAAGTAATTCTAAGGCTATACGGTATTCCCGGTATTGCTCTTCGCTGAATAAAACTCCTGTGAGCTCTTTGAGAGTATTAACTCCATAGAGTGTTTTAGCAATCCAATAAAGCAGTTGAGAATCGCGCAGTCCTCCCACTCCTTCTTTAATGTGAGGCTGCATAGATGAGGGGAACTTTTTGCGACGGACTTCGGCTTCATCAATTTTTGCCAAAATAAAGGCTTTTGGATTGTCATGACGAATGGCATTTAAACGGTTTTGTGTCGAACTCCAGGTAAACGACGAACCGATAATGAGCCGCGATTCCATCATAGCTGTTTTGATTGTGATGTCTTCACGAGAGGCATTAAAGAGATCTCCGACTTCATGGACACGATGCCCAAGTTTGAGCCCGGCATCCCACGCTAAATAAAGGAATTTTTCAATAATAGCGGCAGTATTGTAACCGTCATTTTTTTCATATACGATCATTAAATCAATATCGCTATGAACACACAGTTGCTCGCGTCCGTAGCTACCCAAGGCTATAAAAGCGATCGGGATAGAGCTGCGCATCGGCAAATAGTTACCGAACAATCGGCGTAGAACGGTTTTATACATCAAAGATATGATCGAATCGAGGGTTTTGGTGTGGATAACAAGAAAATCTTTTCCTTGATTACGTTCGAAAAGTTCGGTGAGTGAATCTTTGTAATCGGATATATAAGATTTAAAAAGTTTGGATATCTCGAAATCGCTTGCTTTGCGTTCGATAAGGTCTTCAATCTGTTCGGTGATACTCATACTGACAACTTTTTGGTTTAATTGTATCGCAAAATTCTCTTCATTTGATAGGGATACTTGATGATAAAATGAGCTATAGCGATTTAGTTAGATTTATAAATACAAGATATAATGTTTTTGGAGGAATGTATCACAATGAACAACACAAACAATTATCAAAAAGTTATGGCGATTCATGATCAAGTGATGGGTCTTCTGCGTTCCACCCAGATTTCCCCTTATCCGGCACACTATAAAAAATATTTTGACGAGTTTTTTCTCGAGTTGGCCGATGACGAATTACGTAAAGAACAAGAAGATGCCGAGCATAAAATCTTAAGCGGTTTAAAAGATGATGGGACTAAGCATCTTGAGATAGCCAAACGCTCCGTACTCTCTTTTTCTGAATCGCATGCCGAAATTTCTTCAGTTGCCAAAAAACAGAAAGAACATCTCGATAATGCACCCGTTAGTGCCGAAGAAGAACATATCGCTTTTCTCGAAAGTTTGCACGTTTTGAATAAAGACATGTACGATGAGCTGGACAAAGCACAAACCAAAATTATCGAGTTGACTACCGATCTCAATGAGGCATTTTCATCACTTACGACTGACGCTGTGACAAAAGTCGGAAATCGAAAAGCATTTATGGAAGATATGGAACCGCTCATTGAAGCAGGAAAAAATAAAACTATACCCATGATCTTAATGATGTTTGATGTCGATAATTTTCAATTTATCAATGACCAACACGGCTATGTCGCAGGGGATAAAATTCTCTATTTTATTGCACAAACGATCAAATCCATGATTCGTGATACGGATAAAGTCTATCGTTATGGCGGAGAAGAATTCGTTGTTGTGATGACACGATGTGATGTCAAACAGGCGTTTGCACTTGCAGATAAAATCCGTGCAAAAATCGAGCATAGCAAATTGCTCTATTTGGGAAAAAGTGTTCATGTAACTATTAGTGCCGGTGTTACGATTCATCAGCAGGAAGATACGTTTGACGGAATCATCGCCCGTGCGGAAAAAGCGCTTTACTGTGCTAAAAAGTCCAATAAAAACTGCACGATTTTATTCGATTGGTAAATATGTTGAACATACGGAAAGATTCATAACTGCTACCCAATCTGAAAACATCGCATAGAGAGTGTTCCGTGCTGAAATCCTTCGTAAATACTTGTAATACTTTCATTTCCCTGTTGTGAGCCTAATATGGGCAGTATCGGAAGAAAATGCTCCAGTGTAGGATGGGCATGCTCAAAGTAGGGGAGATCGAAATCAATCAGTTTTTTAGGGTCATTGACGAGCGCATCCGCAAACGCATCGTCAAATGCTCGTGCCCATGGTGCGACAGGTGCATCTCGGTTCATATCAATATCACCTAGATTATGGGTGACATTACCGCTTCCGATGATCATGATTCCCTGATCTCTGAGAGTGGACAGTATTTTGCCGAGTTCATAATGCCACAATGCCGGTTTGCTCAAATCGATCGAACATTGAAAAACCGGAACATCATGTTTGGGGAAAAGGTGAACCAGAACCGACCAAGCCCCGTGATCGAGACCGTGACGCCGATCAACCCGCGCATGAGTCAGATGGGCAAATAACAAACTCGCCGTCATCTCGCCTTCTGCATCATAGGTTATGGAATAGAGCGAATCTGGGAAACCGTAAAAATCATGTATCGTTTCAGGTTTATCCACGACAGAAACCGCCGATCCGTTCGTTGCCCAGTGAGCGGAGAGGATGAGTATCGCTTTCGGTTTAGGCAAAGTGGTACTATGTTGTTTTAAACGTCGCGTATAGGGATTGTCATCGACAATATTCATCGGTGAACCGTGACTGATAAAAAGGGCAGGTTGACGCATAAAAAGGCTCCTTTCTTCGGATGCATCGGCAGCCAAAGCTGCCATTAGTGCTAAAAAATGACGACGGTTCATAGCAACCTCTATGACTGAGTTAAAATACCTTCGAGCTGGATATCGAGTTTAACGTTCTCTCCCACTGCTACACCGCCGGCTTCAAGGGCAGTATTCCATGTGATTCCGTAATCTTTACGGTTGATTTGTCCGCTGAGACCCAATCCGACACGTGTGTTACCCCAAGGATCTTTGATTGCACCGTTGTTTTCAAGCGCGAGTTTGACATTTTTTGTAACACCATGCATGGTGAGTTTGCCATAAGCATAATCACCCTTAACATTATTAAGGGTAAACGTAATATCAGGATACTTTTGGACATCGAATAAATCCGGTGATTTCAAATGGCCGTCTCTTTTTTCATTTGCGGTGTTGATTGAATTAACGTCAATTTTTCCGTTTAATGCTTTCAGCGTTTTTGATTTTTCATCGTATTCAAATGAACCGCTGAATTTGTCAAATTTTCCGGAGACTTCAGAAATCATCATATGCTTTACTTTGAACCCGATATTTGAATGGCTTGTGTCAACATTATAGTCTCCTGCAAAAAGTGATGCAGAACTGATGAATCCGAACAATAAAAGGGAAGAGAGTGTTTTTTTCATGGTATATCCTTTGTGTAAATAATGTTGTGTTAGTGCATCGGCACGTCAAATAATAAAACCTTGGACTCCGCGAGTGTTATCAGGGCATATTCCTCCTCATCGGTGATCTGAAGCTCATCTCTTGATTCGAGAATATGTCCGTTTATTTCTACTTTTCCTTCTATGATCAATAGTAATCGCCCATGTCCTTTATTAACCGATGGAATTGTTATTTCTGCCCCTTCCTCGACTTCCGCCAAGCTGATCGATGTATCTTGTTTGATGGTTATAGAATCTTCCCGCCCGTCACCGCTAACGAGAGTGACCCATTTATTGGTTTTGTCGTGGTGGATAAAACTGCGTTGATCATAGAGTGGGGTTCCCCCTTTTTGATTCGGATGAATCCATATTTGAAATAATGCAACCGATTCATCGTTGGTGGCATGTTCAGAGTGATACACTCCGGATGCGGCACTCATATATTGTATTTCTCCCGCTTTGATGATTCCGTGATTTCCTTCCGAATCTCTATGCTCAAGCGAACCTTTGGTGACGATAGAGACGATCTCCATGTTTTGATGGGGATGCATCCCAAACCCTTTTCCCGCCTCTACAATATCATCGTTGATGACACGCAAAGCCCCGAATCCCATCCGTTTCGGATTATGGTATTCGGCAAATGAAAAACTGAAACGGCTGTGCAGCCAACCGTGTTCCGCAACGCCTCGTTCTGATGCACGATGGATTGTAAATGACATTTTGACCTTCCTTTTTAATTACTAGTTAGTAATATTGTGTTAAATTTTTTTATTGCGCTTTTTCTAATTTGCGCAGCAATCGGGAGAGCGTTTGCAGCTCCTCTTCATCTAATGCTTTGTCATACCATCCGGTCAGATTTTCCACATGTGCCGGAAATATCGATTTTATAATCTCGGAACCTTCATCCGTGATTTCAAGCATTTTGATACGGCGGTCTTCGTCAGACGTCAGAATACGAATCAATCCTTTCGACTGTAGATTCTTAACGATCACCGTCATATTGCCCGGCGTACTCAGTGTTAATTTTGTGATTTGGCCGACACTGAGTTTTCCCAGATGGTAGAGAGACTCTAAAATTCCAAACTGGGGGAGGGTGAGGTCTCTCTCTGCGAGCCATATAATCTCTTTAGCACGGATTTTGATCAAAGATCTTGAAAGCTCAATATGGGTTCGTAATACAATGTCTTCATGCTTACCGTAACTTTGTACCCGTTTCATACGTTGCCTCCTCAAAATTTTGTAGATGAGGGAATAATACTACTAATTAGTAATAATGTCAATAGCCTGTGTAAAATTATAGTTTTTATCAACATTAAGAGAAGGTGACAGACCTAAAAAACATTTGCTATAATGCGCCAAAAATATGCGATTAAAGATTTTAATATGAATTTGATAGATAAAGTAAAACGGCGTGAACGTTTGAGTTTGGAAGAGGCGACGGCGCTTTATGAGTTGGACCTCTTTACTCTGGGTGAACTCGCCGATGAGCGACGGCGCGAGCTTCATGGAAAACAAACCTATTTTAATATCAACCGTCATATCAATCCGACGAATGTCTGTAAAGACGTTTGTAAATTTTGTGCCTACAGTGCCAGCCGCAAAAATCCGAATCCTTATACGATGAGTCATGATGAGATCGTGGCAATCACTGATGATATTGTTTCACGCGGAATATCCGAAGTGCATATCGTCTCCGCTCACAATCCGGATACGGGATTGGAATGGTATCTCGAAGTGTTTCGAAAAATCAAAGCGCGCCATCCGCAGCTTCATATCAAAGCTCTCACTGCCGCAGAAGTCCATTTCCTCGCCGAAGAGTACGGCAAAAGTTACGATGAGATTCTCGACCTTATGATAGCTAACGGGGTCGATTCGATGCCGGGCGGCGGTGCGGAGATTTTCGATGAGAAGGTTCGTGATTACATTTGTAAAGGGAAAGTCAACTCAAAGCAGTGGCTTGAAATTCACCGTAAATGGCATGAACGGGGTATGAAATCCAATGTCACGATGTTGTTCGGCCATGTGGAAGAGCGCTCTCATCGAATCGATCACATGATGCGTATCCGTGATTTACAGGATGTGACGGGTGGATTTAACTGTTTTATTCCTCTTGTTTATCAATCTGAGAATAACTTTTTGAACGTCAAAGAGTTTATAACGGCTCATGAGATTCTAAAAACGATGGCGATAAGCCGTATTGTCCTCGACAATGTTCCGAATCTTAAAGCGTACTGGGTGACATCAACGGTTAATCTGGCGCTTGTCGCACAGGAGTTCGGTGCAAATGACCTGGATGGAACGATTGAAAAAGAGTCGATTAACTCGGCTGCAGGGGCCAAGAGTGCTCACGGTGTTAATTTGAGCGAATTTGTCGGACTCATTAAAAACAGCGGATTTGAACCGATTGAACGCGATAGCTTGTATAATGTTATTAAAGCGTGGTAAGGAAATAAAATGATTTTAATGATTGATAATTATGACAGTTTTACCTACAACATCGTTCAGTATTGTTTGGAGTTGGGTGCTGATTTGAAGATTATCCGTAATGATGAAATGACGGTACAGGAGATCGAAGCACTCCATCCTGAAAAAATTATTATTTCTCCGGGTCCTGCAACACCCGACGATGCAGGAGTCACTCTGGAAGTAATCCGTTACTTCGCTGATAAAGTCCCAATTTTAGGGATATGTTTGGGACACCAAAGTATCGCACAGGTATTCGGAGGAAATGTGGTGCGTGCAAATCGGATGATGCACGGTAAAACGTCTAAAATGATCCGACAAGGTGATACCCCGATTTTCCACAAGCTTCCGGAAATGTTTACGGCGACCCGTTACCACTCTTTGATCGTAGAGCAGGAGAATCTGCCGGAAGTGATTATTCCGACCGCTTACAGTGAAGATGATCATGAAATTATGGCACTGGAGATCAAAGATAAACCGATTTACGGCGTTCAGTTTCATCCCGAATCGATTATGAGTGAATTCGGACACGAGATTATCGACAACTTTCTCAAGTTATGAGAGAAAAAGCCTTTTTTTTAGCATTACTGGGAGTTAATACTCTTCTTCTCGTATTGCAGATTAAAGGTCTCTCTATCAGTTATAACGAAGCCAAAATTCTTTACGGTGATGTTTCTCTTCTGCGTTCTTTAATAAACCTTTCACTAGATATATTCGGACAAAACGACTACGCATTACGTCTTCCGATGATACTGTTACATATGATTTCAGTTATTTTATTGTACGGTATGTCAGGGTTTTACGTTAAACGAGAAAGTGACCGTTTATGGATTGTATTGATTTATGTGTTACTTCCCGGAGTTACCAGTGCGGCTTTGGTCGTTGATAATGCCGGTCTTGTTATTGCCTCCTTATTTCTCTTTAGTTATACCTATCTTCGTTTTGAAAAATATGCTTTGGGATTGCTTCCGTTTTTATTGATGGTTGATCCGGCATTTGCTTATTTGTTTTTTGCTGTAGCTCTATACGGTATCTATCGAAAAGATTACTTGTTTATCGGTATCGGATCGGGGCTGCTGCTTGTTTCCATCCGTTTGTACGGAATCCATGTCGGCGGATTACCGGAAAGCCGATTCTTGGATGCATTGGGAGTTTATGCGGCAATTTTTTCTCCCATTGTCTTTTTGTATCTTTTTTATGTTCTATACCGCCGTTTTTTTGCAAAAGAGTGGGATTTGATATGGATGATTGCGAGCAGTGCTTTTCTTGTCTCTTTGTTACTTTCATTTCGACAAAAAGTCGAAGTTCAAACGTTTGCTCCATTTTTGTTGATAGCCCTTCCTTTAGCAGCTCAAACGTTCTTTCACACCTATCGAATCCGACTTCGCGAATTCAGAGGAAGATATCGAATACTGTTTTACAGCGCTTTTGCTATTTTGATTTTAAACGTAATGGCTGTTTTCTTTAATCAGTGGTTTTACCGTTTCATTAAAAATCCGACACATCATTTTTCGTATCCGATGCACGTAGCAAAGGAACTTTCACAGGTATTACACCATAATAAGATACGATGTATCGATGCAGGTAACGATAAGCTACAGTTACGCCTTCGCTTTTACGGAATTTCTCAGTGCAAATCGTATCGATTAGAGAATAAGGTAGATTCAAAAGGAAAAAAGGTTACAATAAGTTACAATAATATTCCAATATATGTGACATATGTTACTAAAGTAAACAAATAGTCATCTTCTTTCAGTGAAAACTTCTTAGAAATCATTCAAATAGCCCATAAATGATATAATCTTGGCAAAAGATTCTTCGAAGGAGTTGCAATGGCTCAAAGAGCGATTCGTGAATACGACGGTAAAGCAATTTTCTCAAAACACTGGGAAAAA
>NZ_JAQTQR010000110.1 GCF_028712165.1 Sulfuricurvum sp.
GGAATGGCCCCTATTACGACACCGTTGGGCGAAGCCTTTATGTTTACGATTGAAGGAAACATAAGCCCAAAAGAGAAACGTGAATTGCTCGACTTTGTCATTCGTCCGGTATTACGGGGTGCAAAAGGGGTGGCAGATGTCAATTCTCTCGGCGGTGAAGCACGAGCTATCGTAGTGCAGCCTGATTATACGGCAATGCGCCATCTGGGAATTCCTCTGAGTACCTTGCAGGATACCTTGGAAAAAAATCTGAAAAATGACGGTGCAGGACGGGTTGACGCAAACGAAGAGAGCTATTTGGTTAAAGTTCAAAGCGGTGTCAAAGATGCGAGCGAAATTGCGAATATTACGATCCATTCCCACAACGGACCGATTCGTGTAGGCGATTTCTGTGACGTTCGAGACGATTCGAGAACACGATTAGGATATGTCACCAAAGACGGTGTCGGAGAAGCGACTGAGGGACTTATTCTGACTCTTAAAGGGGCAAATGCCCAAGAGACCATTTCACAGATTAAAGAGAGACTCGAACAATTAAAGCCGATGCTTCCTGAGGGCGTCAGTATCGTCCCTTTCTATGATCGGAGCAACCTGATCGAGAAGGCAGTAGGGACGGTTTCCAAAGCGCTGGTGGAAGCAATCGTATTGGTTATTGTTCTTCTTATGATCTTTTTGGGAGATATACGTGCGGCAATCGCCGTGAGTGTCATTTTGCCGTTTTCAATCGCGATTGCTTTTTTACTGATGAAATATTTTGGATTGAGTGCCAATCTGATGAGTTTGGGAGGGTTGGCAATAGCGATCGGTATGCTGGTCGATTCCGCTGTCGTAGTCGTTGAAAATGCATTTGCCAAACTAAGTGAAAATGATACCTCTCTTCCAAAATTACATCAGGTGTATCGTGCTACAAAAGAGGTGAGTCTAGCCGTTTTCAGCGGTATTTTGATTATTGCGGTTGTCTTTTTGCCGTTGTTGTCACTGGAAGGATTGGAAGGAAAACTCTTTGCACCGGTAGCAATGACCATCGTTTTTGCACTTTTCGGTTCACTTCTTCTGTCTTTAACGCTGATTCCGGTTGTAAGTTCTTTGATTTTAAAAAGCACTTCTCATGAAGATACGTTTATCGGTAGATTTTTTGCACGTCTTTATGAACCGATGCTCAAGTTTGCATTGACCAGTACAAAAGTCCTTTTTACAGGTGCTGTTGCCTTCTTGATTATCAGCTTTACCTTGTTTGCATTTGTAGGGAAAAGCTTTATGCCAACGTTGGATGAGGGAGACATTATTTTAGGAATAGAAACACCCCCTTCTATTTCGCTTGAAAAATCCAAAGAACTCAATCTGGCCATACAACGCACGCTTATTGAACATGTTCCGGAAATTAAAACGATTGTTGCGAGAACCGGATCCGATGAACTCGGACTTGACCCTATGGGGTTAAACCAAACCGATACGTTTATTACGTTAAAACCGCAAAAAGAATGGAAAGTAAAAAATAAAGAAGAGATCAAAAGTGAAATTCAAGAGTCACTCAAAAATTTCCCGGGCATCAGTTTTAGCTTTACCCAACCGATCGAAATGCGAATATCGGAAATGCTAACAGGGTCTCGGGGGGATTTGGCCATCAAGATTTATGGAAGTGACATTGACAAGCTGAATGAACTGAGTCAAAATATTGCCGATACGCTTGATAAGATAAAAGGGTCATCCGAAGTGTTTACAACGCTTAATGAAGGGGTCAATTATCTCAGCGTAAAACCTAACCGAACGGAATCGGCTAAGACCGGTGTTGATACGGCTGAACTTGAGCTATTCTTAAAAACAGCATTGGAAGGGGTTACGATTGATGAGCTTTCGGTAGGCAATACCAGAATACCGGTATTGATGCGATTTAATAGCGAAGTTTCTCAAGATATGGAGCTTTTCAAATCGTTGGAACTTCCGTTGAGTGACGGATTTTCAGTTCCTATTTCCAGTGTGGCTCAAATTGAAACCAGTGAAGGGGCCTTGAAAGTAGATCGTGAAAACGGACAAAGATACAGTACGGTACGTGCCAATGTTGAAGGACGCGATTTGGTCGGCTTTGTAGAAGAAGCCAAACAAAAAATCGATTCCAACATTAAGCTTCCTAAGGGATACACGATCGTATACGGCGGACAATTTGAGAATCAGCAGCGTGCTGCCGCTAAGTTGATGACGGTAATACCGATCAGTATCGGGGTCATTTTCTTGATTCTTTTCTTTACATTCCGCTCTGTAAGTTCGACTGCTCTTATTTTGCTGAATATTCCGTTTGCAGTGACCGGCGGTATCATTTCACTCTATTTCAGCGGAGAGTATCTCTCTGTTCCGGCATCCGTCGGGTTTATCGCACTTTTCGGAATTGCGGTACTCAACGGGGTTGTGATGGTCAGCTATTTTAATACCCTTTTAGGAAATGGCTATTCGATTGATGATGCGGTTGCTGAGGGGGCGCGCAGACGGCTACGACCGGTTCTAATGACGGCATTTATAGCCGCTTTGGGTCTTTTACCGTTGCTGTTTGCCACTGGTGTGGGGAGTGAAATCCAAAAACCGCTTGCGATAGTTGTATTGGGCGGGTTAGTGACTTCGACGATCCTAACACTTCTCATTTTACCGCCTGCGTTTAAAATGATTTACAAAAAGGGTAAGTGATGAATATTACAAGTATGGATATTTACTTTGAAATCGCTAATAAAGATACATTGGTTGATTTATTATTGGAAGAAGGCTATGATGATTTTTACTTTTTCCCTTGCAAACGCTACAGTGCCGGAGCTTTTCTAATAAGCGCCGAGGAACAAGTCAGTGCAAGACGGGATTTTGGCCTCTTTCGTCTTTTCCTGCATGATACCGAAGCGATAGTTCTCTCAGCCGCTATCAAAAGAGAATTGAAAGACAAAACAATCAAGATATTCATGACCGGAGCGAAAGAGTTGTAGATGCGTATCCTCATTGCTGATGATGAGCCTGAGCTCCTTGAATTATTAAAGCTTTCTTTGCAAAATGAAGAGTGGATTATTGATACCGTCAGTGATGTAAATGACGCCAAAACGTATCTGGATGCATACTCGTATCAGATTTTTCTTGTTGATCGTACCTTTCATGGGAAAGATCGTGTAAGGGAATTAATCACCTACGGCAGAAATAAAAACTCTTCGATGGGGATATTGGTCCTGAGTGCATTGGGAAGCATAGATGAAAAAGTTCAAGGTCTTGAATACGGAGCGGATGATTATCTGGAAAAACCGTTTGATATTAAGGAACTGCGAGCGCGTTTGATTGCCTTGTCACGTCGTTATGTACCAAAAGTAAAAAACTTTGAAGATATTGAGATCGATACGAATTCCAAACAAATCAAAAAAGCCGGGAATGAAATTCTCCTCAGCAGTACAGAGCAAAAGTTGTTTTTTTATCTTTTAGAGAAGGGAAATATTGCTTCCCGTGATGAAATTATGGATGCTCTTTATGACAATCCTCAAAATATTACCTCAAATGCGATTGATGAACTTATCGGGCGGATACGCCGTAAGCTCCATCCCGGTATTATTAAAACCATAAAAACACGAGGATATTTAAGTGCAGTTTAAATGGGCAAGATCCCTAAAATTTAAAATTGCCCTTATTTTTTCAATAGGGCTTGCAATAGCATTTACAATAAACTTATACATTGCAATAAAAACAATCTATATACAAAAAGTTGAAGATGCGGAAAGTGTTCTTAAACATGTGCTCATTGAAAGTACGGACGAATACATTACGACTCTTTTGAACCCTTCGAGTGACGTAAGCTTTCTTTATACAATTCCGCATAATAAAATGATTTTAAGTGATTCAGAAGTGAATGGACTCCGTTTTGTTATCTCAGCCAATCCGCATAGAACAAACGATACCCTGATCGTCTCTTCTATCAAACTCTCCAATAACTATTATCTTAATGCCATCAGTGATTACAAAAAAATAGACAGTAACACCCATAAATACTGTCAAAAATTACTGCTTCGCTATATCGTCTCTTTACTAATCGTTTTGTTCATTATTATTTTTATGCTTGATTTTTATATGAAACCGCTGGAATTATTGGCAATTAAAACGAGAACGTGGAAACGAGAAAGCCCTTTTGACCTGGCTTTGAATGATGCTTCTTCAGAGATTAAAGAGGTTTCGACCGCTTTCGAAGCTTTAGTCAGACGATTGGAAGGGTACCGCCAAAAAGAGGCTGAATTATTTAAAGAAGCCGCACATGAACTTAAAACGCCTTTGGCTTTGATGAGGTCGCGGCTGGATGTCTATGAAAACAGCGCTCATTATGATAAAGAAAAATTTATTGTCGATCTTGGACACGATATAGAAAGACTGACACGAGAGCTTAAAAATGTTCTTTTTCTTGAAAGTTCGGATTTTGAAGAAGCACACAGTATCGAAATCATACAAATATTAAAAACCCTTGAAAATAAAATGGATATTTTGATCCAACGCAAAGGGTTGAGATTAAAACTTCCGAATAAAGCATTTAGTGTTGTCGTTTCAGAAAAGTTGCTTTTTAAAGTTTTAAGTGCCCTGCTGGAAAATGCTATCACCTATGCAAAAGAGAACAGCACGGTGGAGATCGGATGTGATCCATTGGAAAGGACGCTTTGGATAGGCAATCAAATAGGGAATGAGAAATACTTGTTTAGTTCCAAGATAGGGGAGAAGATCCTAAAACGTTTAAGTCATGAAATCGGGTTTGAGTATAGTATCCAGCAGGATGAAGCGTACTTTCGCATTGAACTCGTATTTATGTCTCGCTAAATTAAACTTCTGCCCTTTTATAATTTAAATTTCCTTAGTAAAAGTGCATACATGTTGATTTTTGTTTTTTTATTATAATTGTTGGCTACAATGATAGCAGGACATTATAATATGTCGAAATGAGGTGTTGTATGGATGATTCTATTTATCTTGCACGTCAGCCGATTTTCAATGAAATGGGTAATATTTTTGCCTATGAATTGCTCTATCGGAATACTGAAAACAACAGCGCCGATGTGTATGACAATCTGCATGCCACATCCAGAGTATTGGTCAATACGCTCAACTATATCGGGCTGAACACGCTGACATACGGGCTTAAAGCTTTTGTCAAAGTAGACGATAAAATTTTGATGGACGATGTGGTTCATGCCATTTCTGCAGCATATTTTGTTTTGGAAATTCTCGAATCTACTAGCATCACGCCTGAGTTGGTTGAGCGGGTATATGCTCTTCATGCGAAAGGGTACCGCTTTGCTCTTAATCATTACAGCTCCGAAAAAGAGTTTATCCGTCATTTTCACTCTTTGATAGAAGTGATTGATTATATTAAAATCGATATCAACCATCCTGATGGATCAGATAAAATTCT
>NZ_JAQTQR010000050.1 GCF_028712165.1 Sulfuricurvum sp.
CGGATGAGTTTGTCGATAAAGAAAAAATCCACGCACGCCATATCTTGGTAAAAACAGAAGCGGAAGCCAACGCAATAATCAAAAGTATGAAAGGGCTCAGCGGAGATCGATTGAGAAATGAGTTTATCGCTCAGGCCAAATCGAAATCAACCGGACCGAGCGCTGCAAGAGGGGGAGATCTCGGATACTTCCCTCGCGGACAAATGGTACCGTCGTTTAACGATGCCGCGTTTTCAATGAGAAAAGGCTCAATCTCATCCGTTCCGGTGCAAAGTCAATTCGGCTACCACATCATCTATATCGAAGACAAAAAAGCGGCTAAGAAATTTGGGTTTGAGTATGTAAAAGGGTTTATTGAGCAGCGTTTGAAAATGGATAAATTTAAAGCCATAATGGATAAAAAAATGGCTTTATTGCATGAAAAAGCGAAGATTATCTATTCAAAATAACGTCTAACGAACAACACTCAGACCTTGGGCTTTCCATTCGGTAATTCCCCCTTTGACATTGAGGGGGATAAAACCGTTTTTGGCCAGAATACGGGAAGCGACGACGCTTCGGTTTCCGCTGTGGCAATAGACAATAATTTTTTTATCTTTTACGTTTTGCAATTTTGAGAGATTGTCGCCCAATATTTGAACGGGAATAAGCGTTGCTCCGTCGATATGATCCTGTGCGTATTCTTCCGGTGTCCGTACATCCAAAAGAAAGACGTTTTTATCCTTTTGTAAAAGCGCATTGGCTTCTTTGGGGGAGATGGATTCGAAGTTGCTGAATATCCACCCTTTTGAATAGGCGAAATACAGAGCGATTGCGATGAATCCTACCCAGTAAACGATGTTGAAGATCTCTTTTTTGGTCATAATGAATTCCATATTTTTTTATAAGTGAGGAAACGATTGATCATCGCATTCATCGGGGTCTTTATCTTCTTTTGATCGGTGATAAACGATTTTTACAACGATAAACATCAGACAAAGGAGACCGAACAAAAGGGTAAAATTATCCATGCCACTCTCCCTAATTAATCTGTGAGTATTATAGCATTCTATTGGACGTTCTTAAATGCCACGTGACTTTTTAATCATCTCATACGCGGCATTGATCTCTTGAACTTTTTCGGTTGATTCTTTGAGATACTCATCCGATGCCCCTTGAGCTTTGATGATATCGGGATGATATTCACGTACAAGTTTGCGATAGGCTTTTTTGACCGCATCGTCTGTCGCATCCGAACTCAGCCCCAGCAGAGTATATGCTTGAGATATGGAACTCTCTTTGACACTGTGGCGATGGTAGGAGCCGAACTGTTGAAGCATTGCCGAGAGCATATCCGCACTCAAATGCAAATGGATGGCGATGGTATGGAGCATTGCCTCTTCCGTATTGCTTAAAACCCCGTCAATATAGGAAAGGTTGACGAGAAATTCCATCATTTTTTGGCGTTTGTGCGGATCATTTTGCAAAGTGTTATACAGCGCTTGCGTTACAAGTACCAAATTATCCGGTACCTGTTTCTCAATATCGAAAATCTGTTTGAGGATATTTTTAGCTGCTTCAGGATTGGGAAAGAGGGTGCTGATGTCATTGAACATATTGCTGACGAGTTCCGCTTCGAGCTCATCGACCCGTCCGTCGGCTTTGGCGACTTTGGCGACGAGAGCAACAAAAAGACCCAATTCACTGTTTGCAAGATGCTCTTTGGTTATGACGAAATTCTGAAACTGCTTTTTCGAATAAACGACCTGATTGCGCGAATAACCTTTGTACACCCAGTAAAAGATGGTGATGACAAAGATGAGGAGAAAGATTTGAGTCATACGGTGTCCTGAGATAAAGTAAAACGTAGTGTATCCATAAAACGCTAATGAATCGTAAGCTGGAACGGCGAATGTATACAGTTGGCTATAATGACACCGGTGAGTTATACACAAGGAAAAAGGAATGCAAAACACGAATATGCCTCCGCTGATGTACGGAACGGCATGGAAAAAAGAGCATACGGCGGATCTGGTCGAAATGGCGATCATGAGCGGATTTCGCGGGATCGATACGGCATGTCAGCCTAAACATTACAACGAAGCGGGAGTCGGTGAAGCTCTGGAGCGGTTGGCGGCTCACGGAATATTACGCGAAGAGCTGTTTTTGCAGACGAAGTTTACTCCTCTGAGCGGTCAGGATCCCGCACGTATTCCGTACGATCCGAATGCTCCGCTGGAGATGCAGGTCGCACAGTCTTTTGAAGCATCAAAGCGAAATTTGCGGACAGAGTATGTAGATTCGCTTGTTCTGCACTCTCCGCTGTTTCCGTATGCACATCTCCAAAAAGTATGGGAAGCAATGGAAGGTATTTATCACAGCGGCGGAGCACTCCGACTGGGGATCAGCAACTGCTATGATCTCGAACTGCTCAAACGGCTCTATGCCAATACCCAAATCAAGCCTGCGGTAGTGCAAAACCGTTTTTATGCTGAGAGCGGATACGACATTGAACTGCGTGCTTGGTGTGAAAGTATGAACATCACCTATCAGAGTTTCTGGTCTTTGACCGCCAACCCTCATATTCTGGGAAGCAAAACGGTGTTTGCATTAGGACGAAAATACGACAAAACCGAAGCTCAGATTTTTTATCGCTATCTGTGTCACAAGGGGATCGTGCCTCTGATCGGCTCGACATCGAAACAGCATATCGATGAAGATTTAGCGATTTTTACGTTTGAACTTGAGGCAAATGAAATCATGGATATTAGTTCTCTTTTAGAGGCATAGAGCTATAATTCCGTCCTAAAAAAATGAGGATGATTTTATGGTTCAACGTTTAGTTTTGATAGGTTTCTTACTCTTTAGCACCGCCAATTCGGCGGAGCTATCCACCATGGATTCTATCCGGTCCAAAATACTGACTTCGGCGGTATCGCTTTATTTTAAAACCCGCGGATACGGCAAGGTTGAAAACGTCACGGTCGATACGTCGAAAAAAACGCTCAGTTTCAATCTGTTACCCGAGGGAGAGACCCAAAAGCTCTCTGTCGTGATCGGATCATACATGACCCTCACGATCGACAAAGAGGAGTATTTGATTCTCCAAAATGTACAAACCAATCGTACCTGGCTCAACCGTATTTTCGCCGATCACATGCAAGAGGGGATTAAAGTGCCTATCGGTATCGTGTCTAAAGGGGCAGGATCGTTGTTGCTCAATATGTAATCTGCAAATTCTTCACGATTACACAGTACGCTTGCTTAATAAAAGGATGACACGATGAAAAAAATAGTTTTATTGCTTTTTGTACTGTCGCAAATAGCGGGCGCCAAAGTGCTTACGGCCACCTATGAAGTCTCTTTCGGGATTTTTCAGACGATGGGGATTGCCAATGCACGGATGGAGATTAAAGACGATCAGACCTACATGATCCATATCGATGCTAAAACAACCGGAATCGCAAAAGTCCTCTCGGGCAACCGTATCGAGATCTACGACAGCCGCGGGACGGTTAAAAACGGCAAGCTCATACCCGATACCTACAGCAAAGTCCGTCAAAGCAATTCCAAAAAAGTGACCAAAATCTATACGTTCGATCATACGAATAAAGTCGTTTGGAAAGAGACGATAGAGGGAAAAGAGCGTAACAAAGAGGTCTACGATTTTTATGCTCCCGAAGATATCTTGACTCTGTTCTTTAATATCGGGCTGTATACACAATCACGCCAGGATCAAGTCTTGCATGCCATCGGAGGCAGCGGAAAAGACGGACGTATCGATGTGGTTTTCCCAAATCAAAAAGCGTTGAAAGAGATGAAAAAAGAGATGGAGACGGACGATGGTGATTTCATGAAAGTCGTTCTGAACGACCGGATCTTCAGCAGTGCGAATGGAGAACTGCTGATCAATCTCAGCCGTGACGGTCTGTGCAACAAAGCGGTACTCGAAGATGTATTGCTCTTCGGCGATATCGTAGGGGTACGAGTTCGCTAAATCCTTGTGTGTAGCAAATGAATACGGCAGGTTGGAGCTTTTAAAGTATCGAGTGATAAAATTGAAAAGCGCTTTTTTACCCATATAAGGAAATACAATACATGTATAAAAACATCGAACTTATTAACACCCTCACTCATAAAGATACGGCAGTTAAAGAATATACCAGTTTCGCATACGCAAGAGAGATGATAACCGCACCTGTTACGGTTGCAGAGTTCTATGAATGCTGCAAAGATTACTCGATTATCTTTGTAAAAGATGCCGAAGGTAATTGGACAGCATCCGTGATGCTGGGATACAAAGAAAAAGAAAATGTATTTGTCACTAAAGAGGGTATGTGGGAAGCAGGGCGATATGTTCCTGCATCGATTCGCCGATATCCTTTTATCTTCGTTACTCAAGATAACAATCAACTCTCACTGGGTATAGAGAGTGATGCTAAAAGTGACGATAAAGAGAATGAAAATAGAAAGCTTTTTGAGGCAGAGGGAAAACCAAGCGAGTTTCTCACTAATGTATTAAACTTTATGAACCAGTTTCAAGCAGATGCGGCGTCAACAGCGAAGTTCATCAAACAATTGGATCAATGGGAATTGCTGGAAGAAAAAACAGCTAAAATCATTACTCCGGATCAAACGAGCTACCAAATTAACGGTTTTTACATTGTAAACGAAGAAAAACTTAACCATCTCAGTAAAAAGAAAAAACAAGACATCTGTGATCAAAATGCTTTTCCACTGATCACTGCCCATCTGATCTCACTTTCTAATGTACAGCGTATGGGGATCAAATAATGATTAGAGCTTATGTTGTTGATATAAGCTCTAAAAATGGCGAATTTTATTATGTGTTTAATATGAAATAAAAATTAGCCAAAGTCCAAGTTTATTAAAATAGGGAATGTGAGGAATTCTTCTATGTAAGAGTTAAATACCATCTTTATTTTTATTGAATTTGAACAGACTAATACCCTTCTGCATTGTAATCGTTTGCTATACTCATCAAACTTATTATCGCTATTAACAAAATACTCACAATGCCAATCATAGATATTTCCTTCTAATATGTTTATTCATAATTGTAATCACTCAGTATCATCAAAGTATCATTAAAAGGGAGAATCCAGAGTTAGGATAAAAAAATAAGGTGGAGTTTACAGATAGAAGAAATACAGATCATTTGGTGAGAGAAGCGATATACCCTACATCTTTAATATTTTTAATAATGAGACCAGGGCATTTTTTACGGAGTTTTACTACAATATTGCGTAATGATCTCTCATTATTTTCCTCTTCATAAGAAAAAAAATGTTTATACTCTACAGTATGGCTGATATTTTTAATTAAAAGTCCTAAAACTCTTCGTTCATTTTTGGAAAGATTAAGTGCCATATTTTTATAAAGAATATCATCATTGTCAACGATATATTCACAAATAAAGGGAAATTCAGGTGCTTCCTCGAGTTTTTTAATTATCAAAAGAAACGTTGCCATAAGGTTTTCTGGAGTGATTGGTTTAATGAGGTAGGAAAATGGTGAGAGTTCTGCCGCCTCTTTTATAGTATCCATATCTTTGTACGCCGTTAAAAATAAAAATACTATTCCCATTTCTTTTAGCCGTCTGGCGATTTTTATTCCATCGATTGCTCCGTTAATATTAATATCGACGATGGCAAAATTCGGTTTATTTAGAGTGAGCAGTTTTTCAGTTTCATCCCAGCTATCAGCAATACCGACAACTTCTATTTTAAGAATCATGGCAACGTCTTCGATCATATGTGCCATCATCCAGTTGTCTTCGATAATCAGTAATTTTTTCACAGTATTTTCTCCACAGGGAAGTGTATTGTAAAGATATATTCTTCTGATGAAGTTTGCGCTTTTAGTTGACGTAAAAGTTCAGTAATCATCGACCACCCTATCCTTTTTGTATTCTGAGAAGACATAATAAAATCGTTGTTTTCGAAGGTCGTTTTCCCATCACTGTATGTCATTTTAGCCCAGTTATTTTCTACCTTAAATGTTAGGCTAACGGTCCCTTTTTGAGCTTTATAAGCGTGTTTAACCGAGTTTGAGACCATCTCACTAACAACAAGTCCCAACGAAATTGTATCATCCATAGATATATAACCATTAGTTTCACAAGAGAATACAAAATTGATATCGGAGTATAACTCTCTCAAAGCATTCATGATGGTTTCAAGATACTTTCCGCCGTCTAAGATTGTAATATTGGGCTGCTCACAGAGTGTTTCATGTACTTTTGCAATGGCTTGAATCTGAGATTGAAGAGTTAACAGTATCTCCTGTGTTTCATCATTGGCTTTCGAACGTTTTGTCCACAAAAGTCCAATAATAAATTGGAGATTATTCTTAACACGATGACTCAGCTCTCGCATCAAGAGTTCACGTTGTGAAAGTAAATCTTTGAGTTCACTTGTGCGTTCTACTATAATACTTTCGAGAGTCTCTTCATGCTTTTTGAGTGTATGAAAGGTATTGGCATACCGTTGTAATAAAATTACTGCTTGGGCAAATAGATAAAAAATTAATCCAAATTCAGCCCAATCGTGAGTATCATCTATAATATTTGAAAACATCAATAAATCGTGCAAAACTGTTCCGCTAAAAATGATAAAAGTGATAAGAGCAAAGGTTGAATTTGGCTCTTTAGCTATGAATGCGCGGTACAATATCCAGGATACAAAGATGAGACTCTGAACAATAATTATCTCAGTGATCGGCAAAGTGGATGTGAAAAATAGAGTTGATGTGAACAATGCCAGGATAACAAAAACAATTCCGATTCCAAGATTGATACGTTCAATGTTTTTGATACTTTGTTTCGGATACAACGACCCGATATAAAGTATAAAAAGAGGAAGTGTTAGGTACCCGCTGATATATTCTGCACGTGTTAATATATCCCAGCTCATCGACTGAAAAATTGAGCTTGCTATTTTTTCACTAGTTGTTGCTATGCGTGCTGCAAAAGTAATAATAAAAAGTCCAAACCATAATGGTGCTTTATCTCGTCTCCATGCGAAAAAAAGTCCAAGATGATAAAGCCCTGTCCCTATTAAGACGCCCAGTATAGCCCAGTCAAAATTGGCTCGCTTGGCATGAGATTCTTCGAGGATTCCTGTGGGTGCGATTTGCGGGGATATACTGATCCCAAAATGGCGATGTTGCGAATTGGCAACCCAAAGCGTGAGGCGTGTTTTGGTGCTTTTTGGGATAAAGCTTGCAATTTTATGGCTTGGAGAGGCCACATAAATATTATTTTCGGGTTCAATGATTCCTGATTCACACACTAAACGATCATCAGCAAAGAGTTTCCATGCATTTACGAGAGGATTAAAATCGATACTAAGCGGTTTATTCGGAGTTGTTTTGAGATCAAGGACAAAAGTCGCTACACCGACAGCACCGTTTTTTCTCCCTTCTAAATACTGCGGGAGATAAAGTGTATGGGTAAGTGTATTTGTTTGACTTGGAAGAAGCGCTTTCCCCTCCGCAAATCCCCACTCACCGTTCAGTTTCGTCGGCGCATTGATATGACTTACATCTCGAACCGGAATCTGTGCAAAGACAGTTTTTCCAAATAAAAGGATCAGCAAAATAAATACAGTCTGTTTCATTTGTTATCTAATGAAACAAAAATAGCGTAAAAAAAAAGGAAAATATTTTTGATTAGAAATCCATTCGGTTATGTCAATAGCTTAAAAAATTAGGTCATTATAGCGATAACGAATGGATTTGTATTGTTTCGATGATATTCGGATGATATTCGGACGGTAGACTGTAAGCTGAAATCCATATCGGAGAATACAGTGAAGCCGACTTATAATTATCGTAATGCATTTAGAATCTTAAAGGGCGGGAAGATTTCGCTTGTCGTTGCTGTAGTAGTTATAGGAAGTACTATACTAAGTGCATCACCGAGTGGCGGGAGTGTCACCAGCGGAACCACAACCATCACTCAGATCGGAAGTGTCATCAACATAAACCAAACCTCGCAAAAGACGACCATCAACTGGCAAGACTTCTCCATAGCTAAAAACGAAACTGTTAACTTCATCCAACCCAATGCCAATGCAATAGCCCTGAACCGAGTTGTAGGAAATGAGAAGTCGATTATAGACGGAACCTTGAACGCAAACGGTCAGGTTTGGATACTCAATAGCAACGGTGTCTTATTTAACTCAAATGCAAGTATCAACACCGCAGGACTTCTAGCTACCACGAAAACGCTATCCGATACCGATTTCAATGCCGATAGCTATACCTTTAAAGGTGACAGTACCGCATCCGTTATCAACATGGGAACCATCAGTATCTCAGATGGAGGATACACAGCACTTTTAGCCAATAGTATCTCTAACCAAGGAACCATCACCGCCCTAAGAGGAACCGTAGAACTGATAGGTGCGAACGAAGCAACGATCAACCTAAACGGCAATTCCATGCTAAACCTAAAAGTAACCAAAGGGGTATTGAATGCGCTTGTTGAAAACAAAGGTGCTATTCTCGCAGAGGGTGGTCAGATATACCTAACAACCAATGCAATGGGTGAACTTCTTAAAGGGGTCGTCAACAATACCGGGGTACTCGAAGCAAACTCACTCGATGATGTAGACGGACATATAGAGATGTTCGCACATGGTGGAACAACAAACGTCAGCGGCAGCTTAAATGCACTGGGAGGAAGTATTGAGACCAGCGGAGAATACTTATCAGTCAGTACAGATACACGCATAAAAGCAAAAGAGTGGTTACTCGATCCGACCGATATCACCATAGAATCAACAGGCGGAACCAATCTCGCAGGTTCAAGCATCTCCGCAGGAATCATTGATACGACACTCAATAATGGCACAAATGTAACACTGAGCGCGGACAATAATATATACGTCAATCAAGCACTTACGTGGAGCGCTCCAACCAAACTGACGCTTAGCGCTGGCAATCAAATCAATGTCAATGCCGTAATAGAAAATACAAATACAACCAACGGAGGCGTTTACTTCCAAGCAGCCAATATAACCGATGCCGTGGCATTTGGTACCAGTGGAAAAGTAGTCATCAATAATGCATACCAACTCCAATGGATGAACACCGCGCTAGGTGGAACCTATACGCTTGGAAGCAACATCGACGCTTCGGGTACTTCTTCTTGGAATAGCGGTGCAGGATTTGTGCCCATTGGAGACTATTATACCAATTATTTTACAGGAACATTGGATGGACTCGGACATACGATCTCTGGTCTCACGATCTATCTTCCTGAACAATGGTATGTTGGTTTGTTTGGAGCGATAAAAGATAATGCTCTCATTCAAAACATTGGGCTTGTCAATGAAACTATAACGGGAAATCTTGAAGTAGGGGGACTTGTGGGAGAAAATGAGGCTACCGTTATCAATGCATACACAACAGGAAGTATCTTTGGAAATGCAGGAGTAGGAGGTCTTGTGGGAAGAAACTACTACAGCTCAATCACAGACTCACACTCAACAGCAAGTGTAACGGGGATCCCTGACAGTAGCAGGAACAACTCTTCTTCTATCGCTGGTCTTGTTGGAGTCAATTTTGGTGGCTCAATCACAGACTCCTATGCAACAGGAAGTGTCATTGGGAATGCTTGGATCGGCGGTCTTGTAGGATACAACCTCGGCACCGCCACGATCACAAACTCCTATGCAACAGGAAGTGTTAGCGTAGCGGCTGTAAGTGACAGAGTAGGAACCTATATAAATGGTGATATCGGTGGTCTTGTAGGAAATAACACCGGTACCATTACAAACTCCTACGCAACGGGAGATGTCACCGGATATCTTGCTGCAACGGGACAATCAGGTGAGGGTTTTGATGGCGCAGATGTCGGAGGACTTGCAGGAATCAACGTCGGCACCATTATAAACTCCTATGCAACAGGAGATGTCATCGGAAGGAATTGTATTGGCGGTCTTGTAGGAGAGAACTATTTTGGTATTATTACAAACTCATATGCAACTGGAAATGTCACAGGAAGTGCCTACTTTGGAGGTTTTATAGGAGCTAACGAAGGTTCAGTTACAGACTCATATTCAACCGGGAATGTCACTTTAAGTGCTATCGGAGATCCTTATGTTCTTTTTCCTCTTGGTGCTGGATCCAGTGGTTATATCAGTGGTTATTTAGGTGGTTTTGTAGGAAAGAACAGTGGCACAATCACAAATTCATACGCAACGGGAAGTGTCACCGGAAGTAATTATGTCGGCGGTTTTGTAGGGTACAACTACACCGGTACCATCACAAACGCCTACTGGGATAAAGATACCAGTGGTCAATCAAGCGCCATTGGGGGTAATTATGGAGGAACCACCACCAATCTTGTAGGCATTAACAGCTCAACAGGAACCATCAATACCTTTACGCAAGCCACCTATACAGGATTTGATTTTGCAAATACATGGGTCATCTACGAAGGATATACACGTCCTCTTTTGCGCTCTTTTATGACGGCTCTTACGGTTACTGCAAACGATGTAGCAAAAACGTATGATACAACGACCTATTCGGGTGGCAATGGGGTAACGTATTCCATCGCGACACCGGATAGTTTATTATTACTTGGAAGTTTATCGTACACTAATACTGGTGATACGAGAAATGTCGGAACATCTTTCATCACAACTGAAGGTTTATACTCCTCACAACAAGGCTATCTGATCAGTTATGCAAGTGGCACTTTGAGTATCACTCCAAAATCACTTATCGTAACCGCAACGGCAGATGATAAAACATACGATGCAACAACAGCTGCAACCGCAACGCTCTCTTCAGCCGATGTCATCTCAGGAGATACAGTAACTCTTGGTGGAACAGCAAACTTTGCCGATAAAAATGCGGCAGTCGGTAAAACCGTTACTGTAGCTTCACTTACTAAAACAGGCACCGATGCAGGGAACTACACAATCTCCAACATTGTAGCAACCGACTTAGCCGATATCATTCCAAAAGCACTCACCATGACAGGTACAACAACTGCCGATAAAGTTTATAACGGTGATATGACTTCCAGTACAACCGTAGGAACACTCAGTGGACTCATAGGTAGTGAAACACTCAGTGCCAGTGTTATAGGAACCTTCTCAGATAAAAATGCGGCAATCGGTAAAACCGTTACGGATGCTTATATCTTAGCAAATGGTACAGGATTAGCGAGCAATTACTCTTTAGCAGATACAACCAGTACCGCCACGATCACTCCAAAATCTATTACAGTAACCGCAACCGCAGATGATAAAACATACGATGCGACAACAGCCGCAACCGCAACACTCTCTTCAGCAGATGTCATCTCAGGAGATACCGTAACGCTTGGCGGAACCGCAAACTTTGCCGATAAAAATGCGGCAGTCGGTAAAACCGTTACTGTAGCTTCACTTACTAAAACAGGCACCGATGCAGGGAACTACACAATCTCCAACATTGTAGCAACCGACTTAGCCGATATCATTCCAAAAGCAATTACAATAACCGCTGATTCATTATCAAAAATATATGGAGCCCAAGACCCGTTATTGAGCTATACGCAGACAGGGTTATTACCTCACGATACTCTTAGCGGCCTACTTACAAGAGCAGCAGGAAAGTTAGTTGGAAACTATGTTATTTCACAGGGGACATTGATATCAGATTCGAATTATGCCTTGTCGTTTATACCTGGTGTGTTTAGCATCAAATCAGATATCCAACAATATATTACGCCTATTACAAACAATACCTCCGCAGGTTCACTACCATCGTATGCAGTATTAAGCAATGCTTTTGTATCAGATTCAGCACCACAACAGATTGTTGAATTTGGTACAAATGATGTAATAAATATTATCAGCGGAGGAGTAAATCTACCTGTTGGCTTAACTCAAGATCTCCTTTTAGTAGGAAACACTAATACAGTCGATAAAGGCGGAAATAACTAATGCAAAAGATAATCACATTATCCCTGATAAGTATATCGCTTCTCTTTTCAGCACCCGTCACTATACCAAATAGCAGTAATATCCTAAGAGAGGTACAGCCGCCACAGGATCTTCCACAAAGTACGATTCCTTTGGTTGAAATAGGAGGTGTACATAAATACGCTCCTGCAATGTTAGATGACAAAAGTGGAAAAACACTCCATGTAGCTCATTTTAAAATAACGGGAGCTACCCATATCGACGAACAAAAACTCTTGAATCTGATCTCATCGTATAAAGATAAAAACCTTACCTTCAATCAATTGCAAGAAGCAGCTGAGATTATTACCAAAGAGTATCGTCAAGAGGGATACCTAGTAGCACGTGCCTATATACCGGTTCAGGATATGCATAACGAGGTACTTGAGATCGCCGTTATTGAAGGTCATTACGGTGAGTTCTATCTAAAAAATAGATCTAACGTCCAAGACAGCAGAGTACAGGCAATACTGGATGAGGCAAAAAAAGATGACGCTATCCGCACAAACACCCTAGAGAGATCTTTACTTATCATTAACGATACCCCCGGTATCGAAGTGACCCAAGCAGATATAAAACCGGGAAAAGAGGTAGGGACAAGTGACTTTGATGTTACCGTCGATCCATCCAAACGTTATGACGGATATGTCCTAGGCGATAATTACGGAAGCCGATATACCGGATATAACAGAGTTATGGTGGGATTGAATCTTAACGCATTAGCAGGAATTGGAGATAAACTAAGCTTCAACGGAATTGTAAGCTCCGGAAGTAATCTTAAAAACGGTTCCATATACTATGCTGTTCCATTATTGCCAAATGGCTTAACCGCACAAATAGGATACGTAAAGACTACCTACGTACTCTCTCAGGAATATGCATCATTAGCACCTACCGGTAATATGGATTCCCTTGAGGCTACTTTGTCCTATCCAATCATAAGAACACGAGAACATACGATGAAAGTCTCTTCTACCGCCTCTTTTAAACATTTGAAGGATTATCAACAAGATCAGATGATCAGCAATAAGCATGAAAATACCATAAACCTTTCTTTTTCAGATCTCAAAAACACCCATATCTTCGGATACAGCGCACAAATATCTTCCGGTGCAACGTTCACAGTGGGTAATTTGAAATTTATTGATGATACCTCAAAAAATATCGATACTCTAGGAGTACAAACAGCAGGGAATTTTTCAAAAATCGGTGGATTCATAAGCGTAACAACACTCCTGCCAAAAGAGTTTTCACTGCAAACAAAAGTACAAGTTCAAAAAGCACTTGGGCATAAAAACCTAGATGGAAGCGAAGATATGAGTATAGGGGGGATCAATGGAGTCAAACTCTTTCCAGACAGTGAACTCAGTGCAGAGAACGGTGTGATACTTAACCTTGGACTATTTAAAGAGCTTGGCGTCTATAAAAGTCTAACCAATAAGCTAGGTGTTTTTTATGACGCAGGAACAGCTTCTCTGGAAAACACTTCATCCGATACAACCTTTAAAAGTAGAACCCTTCAAGATATAGGCCTTGGATATTTTGGCTCTTACCAATCCTTCTTCGCAAAAGCAGAACTCGCTAGAAGCGTAGGTGGATCATACGTTACAAGTGAACCAAGATACACAACACGAGGGTTGGTTCAATTAGGATGGATTTTTTAATGACCTGAGTGATTAAAATGAAAAGGGCTTCCAATAGATAATTTTAATATGATAATTTATCTTAGGTTAAACAAAAACCATAAGATACAAGAACCCTACAATTTGATCTGAAAAAGTTCTTCCAAAATAATCATTAACTCTCTGTCGGATGAGCCGGCAAAACTGTTTCCGAGGAATCGATTGATCCCTTTGTTCTCATGGTGGATCAGTGGGACGATTTTGATTCCGGTAATCTCGGACATAAAGTGTGACGTATCACCCTCTTCGTACGCGTGCAAGAGGATAGAGCGGGAAAAGTTGTTTAGGATATGATAATAAATGTGCAAAAATTCCGCTTCTAGGACTTTTAGCCCGTAAAGATGGGTTACGATTTTATTTTCATGGCTGGCGATCGGATGAACTTTATCGGGTTTGACCGTAATGCCGATCTCTTCTTTGATTTCCCTCACCAGAGCTTCGAGCAGGCTCTCTCCCTCATCCACCGTTCCCCCCGGAAATCCCATCCGTCCGTCCCATCGGTCGATCATGATCAGAGCAGGGCATTTGAGATGCTGCATGTCATCTTTAAAATATCTCCATGGGGAAATCGCATCGACATAGATTGCCAGAAATACGGCATTTTTCTTGTCAGGATTTGTTTGTCCGAAGGATATTCGCTGTGTTTTCATTATATTGGATCTTCATTGAGGATATGGGTGAGAGTCTGGGTAAAAAGATGCGGGGAGACATTGGTTGGAAGAAGATAACGGATATGGATTTTTTTGACCTGTTCCAGAAAACTTTCGGTTGCATTTTCAACGACCAATATCACGTTTGTCTTTTGGAGTATTCCACGCTTTTCCAACATTTTGATCAAAGCACTCAACCCCGATATCTGTTGATCGATAAAAATAAAATGAGGTATTTCTTTCATGAGTGATTCTACCATTTTTTCATAATGCATTGTTGTTTCGAGATCGATGTATTTGTCAATCGAAGAGACAACCGATTTGAACCTCATGGCATTTTCGATCTCAGCGGTATAGTAGAGAACTCTTCGGCGGTGCAAGTTTTCAAGATAGGGGACAAGTGCAGCCAACTCCTGCTGTTCTGCGGAAAAAGTTTTATTGTTAAGCGATTGGAGGTAGTATTTGAGGTACGTCAGGCTTGAAAGCTCCCCTTTGATGTACGATTGTTGAAAATACGCTTTAATCGGTTTTGAGTCCCGTGCATATTTCCATAATGAAATATCAAAGACATAGGCTGTTTTATTCAATAAATCGGTAATTTTTTGATCAAAAATTGCCGCTTGAACCGTGTATTTCTTGGCAAAACTCTCTTCATTTTCAGTGATGATCATTTCAATAAACTGGATAAGTTTAAGATTTTCCTCTTCGTAGGACCTTTTAGAATGAATCTCGTCGACGACAATCCCTTTTGCCTTTTTCATCCTTTGCTGAATAATGCGATAGTATTCAGATGCCTCAGGTGTTTTCTTGATATGATATTCCAGTTTGGCGATTGCAGCCTCCGCAATGGCTATGTTGGAATTATGATTGTCTATTGAGAGTTTATTGGACTCAACTCTCTTTTGCGCTTGTACAAATTCATCGTTACGGCTGAGAAAAAGGTCATAAAATGCTTTTTTGGTCTGTTTGGACTTTTGCTTGAATGCGTCATAAATTTCGCTTAACGACATCAGATCTTTCAAAATGTCCGTGACTTGTGTATTTTTGAGATCCAGATCCAAGTCGACCAGATTGTTATAGGTTGTAAGGAGGAAACGGCGCAATTTTATAAAATCGATACTGTGTGACGCATTCTCATATTGGGTGAATGATTCAAGGGCGTGATTGATCGTATTGAAATAATCAACAATGGCACTTTCGGTAGAGAAAAAAAGTTGGGCGGATTCATCGCCATTTGTCTTATTGTCTGAAACCAACTCTATCCCCATGCCAACAACCAATATACTAATTTTGATAGAGAAAAATAACGGTATTATGGCATTGTTTTATTTAAAGAATTATGTTGATTTTTCTGTTTTTCCGGTGGATAATATTTACATATTTTTTACACACTTTTGGCATGATACCTTTAACTTATTCTCTCTAGAGGACATTAATCATGCGTTTAGCTCTTTTACTCTTAGTATTTACGGTCACATTCGCATTTGCAGATACAAAAAAGTTTATGATTGATTTAAAAACCGGCGATCTGGAATCGTTTAGCAATCAGCTGCTCGTCGGAGTTCCCGGAACCATCGATTATTTTACGGCTCAGGGAGACACGGTCGAAGTGGCTGTCGTCATACACGGCGAAGCCTATAAGTTCTTTGTACAAAATCTCGACAATACCCAGTACGGTATGGATAAACAGCTTGTCGATCATCAAGAGGCTATCCACAAACGTCTTGAAGAGATCGAAAAAAAATACCACATTCATCTGGATATCTGTATGTCGGGAATGCATAAAAAAGGGATTTTGAGCGAAGATTTATACCCTTTCGTCACTCCGATCAAATCGGCGATGGTCGGATTGGTCAAATGGCAGAATGCCGGCTATGCCTATGTTCCTGCACATTAAGTAACAAAAAAAATAATTATCCATTATTTTCTTGTTAATGTTCGATATAATTCCCCTATATTATGGAGAAAAGTGTATAAATGATCAAAGAAAAAGGTCTCATCCGATTTATTACCTTTGCTCCTTTGTTCATAATTCCTGCTATTGTGATCACTATCTCTACGATTAGTATTCGTCATAATTACGAAATTTTAGATCAAAGCCTCCAAAACGTGCATGAACGGCTAATCTCCGAACAAGAAAAAAGTATTGTCTCCAAAATCAATATGGCGATAGAACTGATCGTCTATCAACGTTCAACCATTGAATCACGACTCCAGTCAAAAGTAAAAAGCCGAGTTGATACCGCTTATGCCGTTGCCCAAAATATTTATGAGCAAAACAAGGACAGCAAAAGCGAGAATGAAATCAAGCGGATGATTATCGAGGCGCTGCGGCCGATGGTATGGAACAATGGCGAAAGCTTTATTTTTATCCTCGATAAAGAGGGAAAATTTGCCCTCGCTCCCTCTTATTTGCGTCATTTGGAAGGCAAAAGCATCCTCGATTTTAAAGACGTTGCAGGCCGATATGTAATACGAGAAGAGATTAATACGGTGAATACCAAAGGGGAAGGGTATCTATGGGATACGTTTACCCGGCCGGGCTATGATCCGAAAAAGCAGTTTAAACAGATGGCGTATGTCAAAGACCTGGGCCATTTTAACTGGTATATGGGTTCAACGGAATATTTGGATACAACTGCCCGAGAAATCGAACACTCATCTATCGATATTTTACGTAATATCAATCAAAATGCAACCCATTATTTTTTTATTGTCGATAAAAAAGGAAACGATATCCTTCATCCGTTTAATCCGGAATACGAAGGGAAAAATCTTTATAAGGTTGCTCGCGGTGATCAGCGTGAGTTATTCAAAAGTTTTTTGAGAAAAGCAGATACCAACTCATCCGAGTTTACCCGTTACCGTTGGAAAAATCCTGCGACCGGAACCATAGAGACCAAATTGACCTTTGTCAAAACGATCCCGAATACCGACTGGGTGATCGGGACGGGATTTCATGTCGAAGATATAGATCGAGCGGTAGAAGCGAAAAGAAAGGAATTGATCGCACTCAATAAAAGTGAAACGGATCGGGTCATTTCTCTATCGATTCTTTTCTCGATCCTCTCAATCGTTGTTTCATTTTTTGTTTCGATGCGTCTTAAACGTCATTTTGAAATGCTCCACGACAGTATTGAACAGCATAATAGAGAACTCTCGGAACTCAATGCATCCTTGGAAGATAAGATAGCAGAACGGACGGAAGAGTTAAAAGTGGCACACGATAAGATGGAAAAAATCGCCATGACCGATACGTTGACAGGGATACATAACCGTTATGCCTTTTTTAAATTATTAGAGACTGAACAAGAGAAAAGCAAGCGTTATGAAACTCAATTTTCCATGATCATGTTTGATCTGGATTATTTCAAAACGGTTAATGACACCTATGGCCATGATGTCGGAGACAGCGTTTTGGTCGAGGTTGTAGCAAAAGTCGGAGAGTGTTTACGCAAAAGCGATACTTTAGGGAGAATCGGCGGTGAAGAGTTTATGGTTTTGCTGCCTCATACAGAGATTAGGGAAGCGGTTGAAATCGCTCAGAGAATACGCCATTTTATCGCTGAACACTCATTTGATACAGTCGGAACTATGACGGTTAGTATCGGAGTTGTACAGTATAGAGCGGATGAAAGTATGGAGTCTTTTGTAAAACGCTCTGATATCGCTTTGTACCAAGCCAAAGAATTGGGGAGAAATCGAATCGAAATAGGGTAATTTTAAGGGATATTTCTTTATAATTCTCCCAGTGATGCGGGAATAGCTCAGTTGGCTAGAGCGTCAGCCTTCCAAGCTGAATGTCGCGAGTTCGAGTCTCGTTTCCCGCTCCACTCTCTTTCTTTTTAAACAATCCCTATAAATTTTTAATTTCATCACTCGAAATATTTAAAAGCATACAGACTTTATTGAAAAGTTCATTGGTAAAATTCAATACAGTATAAATTTCTTCTCTTGGCGGAAGACGTCTGTGTAAAGTCGGGTATGACTCTTTAATATGGTACGTCGTTATTAATCTAAGCATATCTTTTTCATTTTCATCAAAGTCGATAAAATCGATGATGTGACTGTGCAATTCTATAAGATTATGGGTTTTGAGGATTTGCTTGTTTTCATACGCCAAAAATGACTTTAACATAATCTCAACTGCGTAATGCAGATCAATTGCGATAACATCCGTATAATGTTCGACTTTGTACAAAACCTGAGGGGAACTCAGATGATGCTACGCTTTGGTGAGCCACTCTTTAGCTGACGTTTCGTTCATAGAGAACTTTTCCCTTTTGGAGAATATCAACTTTATAAAAATAATCTTCTCTCTCGTTGATAAAATTTGCAGGGGCAGAGAGCAGGTCAAATCCTATTTTATATTTATAAATCAAGTCTGTAATTTTTTTCATTGCGACAGCTTCGAAATTTCTATCTTCTGTATCTTTTACCAAAAACAGATCGATATCGCTATCTTCTCTCGGATTACCGTAAGCATAGGAACCAAACAGGATGATTTTATCAGGATCGAGGGTTTTGAGTCGCTCAACGATTTCGTGTTTGATTACTTCGATATCTACCATTCGACCCCTCCTGTTATGTAATTGAAACGATTATACATAAAAATGGATAAAGGTCACAAAAACTTAGTAATAAAGTGTAAGGGTGGTTCGTTCGTGGTGAGCACGTCGAACCATGAACATTCCCCTCCCTCTCTCTTTTCAGCTATAATTTAAAAAAATAAAAAATCAATGTTTATGTTTTAATAATGAAACGGTCTTGTATTTATGATTTGAAGAGAGTGGGTGATTATTGAGTAATAGAATTGTGAATCGATGAATACAGAAATCATACATTTTTTTCATACATTGCCAAAAGATGATGACGGTCACTTTATCGTCGGTATGATTAATCAGATAATTATCGATTCTATTAATGCTAAAGTCTCTTATGTCGTGATCAGTGAAGTCAGTTTAAAAAAAAATATAGCTCATCATGAAGATTTAGATATTGTTGATTATAAGAAGCTTTCATACATCGTAATGAATCATCATGTTGTTATTCAAGACGGCGAAAAAACGGTTGGTGTTGTCCATATCGAAGAGGATAAATACTATTTTGCTCTGAAAGCAACGGCATCAGGAGAGACGGTTTTTTTGACGTCATTTAGAAAAACAAGCGATTTGGATTTGAAACGGTTGAAGAAAAAAGTGGAAAAGAAAAAAGCTGTTTTGATTTTTGGGAGTTTGTGAAGCCAAAAGGCGAAGGACTCTCATCCCCTTCTAAGACCCGTTCCTAATTAAAGGCGGTACGGCCGAGAGATTCACCGCGTCTTCCTTTTGGTATCGGTAAAATTATAGCATAAGAGTAATAAAACGTTACAAAAATTGCATGGATGACTTACCGTTCGCCCTGAGCCAGTCGAAGGGTAATGGAACATTCCCCGTCGTCACCCCGTATGACCGTAGGAAATCCTTTAGGGCTTGATACGGAATCCAAGATACAATTTCGATTTCGCGCCTCTCTCTTTTCAGCTATAATCTAAAAAAACAAAAAATCAATGTATAGGTTTTAGAGAATGAAACAGTCTTGTATTTATGATTTGAAGAGTGGATTATGAAGAAGTATGAATTTTTAGAAGAAAGTGATTTGTATATTGCATACAAAAAAACCAAGTGTGAACTTTTTAATGACAAAGCAAGTATTGCATCAGTCAATATGTTGGTATTTGAAAGTGATTTGGATGCAAATATCAAATTTATATTTAAAAGTCTTCAAAGAAATGGGCTTAAAAGGATTAAATGTGATGATTATTGGGAAGTACCTAAATCACTAGAAGTATCTGAAGAAAAAAATAAAGATATCCATTTTTTTTCAACTTCTCTTGAGCATAACAAGCAAGCTACAAAAATTAAAAAATTACAATTCAGAAAAGTTATTAACTGCGGAATTGATATGCATATTATTTCGGCATTATGGGTCAATAAAATCGGTCACTGTATAGATGCAGCATTTGGTAAAAATATTTATGGTTCTAGATTGACAAGAATTCAACCAATAAATCCATCTTCATGCGAGTTTGATGGAGAGATTAAAGCATATAATATTGAATCACCAAGAATTTTTCAACCATATCAATATCTTTACCAAAACTGGCGAAATAAAAGCTTTGATACAATAAAAGAACTGCATAAGACGACCTCAGTTATCACAATAACTATGGATATATCAAGCTTTTTTCATAGCATCAAGCTTAATGATTTTACGACTCCTGAATTTTATAAAGAATTCAATCTTGATAGCATTTTTTCAGAAGATGAAACACTAAAAATATTTCATGAAGATTTTATTGCATTGCTGGCTAAATGGAATGAAAATGTGAAAATGGATACTGGTTTACCTGTTGGATTGTCAGCATCACCAATTTTGGCAAATGCAGTTATGAAAAACTTTGACGATGAAGTTGAACAATATCTTGCGCCAGCATACTATGGTCGTTATGTTGATGATATTTTACTTGTATTATCAGATCCTGGAAAAGTTACATCTGGAAAGGATGTTATAGATTGGCTTGCAAGTAAAAAAATACCATCCTTAGTTGATGATGGCGATGGACTACTGTTTAGAAATCGTACACAAGAGTTAAGATTTAAAAAAAGTAAGCAAAAAATATTTTTTCTAGATAAAAATGCAGATTTAAGTCTTTTAGAGGCTATGGAGGCTGAGATTCATTCCGTATCAAGTGAATGGAGGTTTATGCCTGATATCGCTTCCGATCATTCAACACTACTGAAAAAAATTATTGGATTCTATTCTGATGGTAAAGAATTCAATGATGCTTTGAGAAAAATCGATGCAATTACAATGAAGCGCTTGGGATTATCTCTTTTATTAAGTCATGCACATGCGCTTAATGAATATATATCTCCGTCTGAATGGAAAGAAAAACGTATAGAGATTTATAAGCTACTGAGCAATCATATTTTTATTCCAAAGAACTTCTTTGATAATTATTTATTCGTTCATCGTATTTTTAGACTTATGATTCACAGCGGTGATGGGGAAGAAGCGCTTTGTTTTTTAAATGATATACAAAAAACATTTGATCTACTTAATAACGAAAGTAAGCGTAAACGTGAATCATCATTAAAATCTAAAATGATATGGTCAAAGTTTGGAGATTTTCATCAAACAATGTTCCAAGAAATTTTTATTGAGTCATTTTCTCTTGACAATAAAATGTCAAAAAAATATGCAAAAAAAATTATTGATGAATTATTCTCTGATAGTGCTTGTTTATATGATTCGATAATGGACTATCTCGCAAATAAAAAAGTAAACATTGATAGTGATGAAGATGAAGAGTTAGAAAGTGATTTCATTAATGCTGATGATATTAATATAAATGAAGAGCAGTCTCTAATAACAATTATGGAAGAAATTAATCAAGATTTATTTTTTTGTGACCTTTCTTTTGATGGATATGCATCTATATCAACGAGGGCAATGTTAATTGGTAAAAAGAAATCATTATTTGAAAAATTATCAAAAAATCGAAAACTATTCATACAAGAATTATCTTCATCTAATCCAGTATTAGATAATTTTATAGAAAAGGTTGCAGAATCCAAATCTAGATTAACACTAGATTTATTCCCTCTTGTATTTCCTACAAGAATGCTTTCTCCTCTAGATGTTTCGATTGTTTATCCCTTTGAAAATACAAAGGAATATTTGGAGAATTTTTATGACTTTATTGATGCTTTAAGAGGTACACATTCGAAAGATGATGAAAAAAAAGAAAACTTTGATAATGAAATCGTAGAAGTGCCATATAGTCTCTTGAAACAAACTACTTCAAAAAAAGTTGGAATCACAAATTACCAAGTTGATGACAAAGAATGGTATGACGCTGTAAAAAACAAACACGATAGAAGCTTAAGTCGTTACTGTAAATTGGAACAGATAGTGAATGAAGCTGTTAAGAAAAAACCACATTATTTGGTTTTACCTGAACTAGCCATTCCAAGAGAATGGGCTTGGTTGATTTCTAGAAAACTGATAGTGAATGGAATATCGCTCATTACCGGTGTGGAATATTTACATAATACCATTAAAGGTAATAAGGTTGTATCTAATTCATTAATGATGTTTTTAATAACAGATGAATTTGGATATAAAAGCGCACGTATGTTTAGACAAGATAAAGTTGAAGGTGCACACCGTGAATCTATTGAAGTTAGAAATATTTCAGGGGCTGTATTGAAAGCAGATCGTAAATTTCAAGAAAAATATATATATAAACATGGTGATTTTTATTTTGCAGGATTGATATGTAATGAATTGACAGATGTTTCTCATCGTTCATCATTTAGAGGGAAAATTGATAATTTGTTTATTATAGAATGGAATCAAGATATAAAATCATTTAATTCTCTCGTTGAAGCCTCTGCATTAGATATTCATTGTTATATTTCTCAGGTAAACAATAGAAAATATGGTGATAGCCGAATACGTGCACCTTATAAAGAAGATTATGAAAAAGATATAGTGAGAGTATTTGGTGGAAACCATGATTACTTGGTTGTTGGCGAAATTGATGTGAAAAAATTACGTGAATTTCAGTCATATAAAATATCTCCAACCACTCCATTTAAACCAGTTCCAGCTGGTTACATTATGCTACCGAGTAGAATGAAATGGGAGCAAGGAAGCTTCGAATGTGGGGAAGATGGAGAGGAGAATTAACTCTCTCATCTCTCAGAAATCATAATAGAGTATTTATACCATCGTCTTTCGTAACACATCAATCGGCATGACAAACAGCGCTTTAAACAGCGGTGATACGTGAGTCGTTTTATCATCGATTACTTCTAATGCATTAAAGCTAAATCCCTCTCCATCAGCACTGTTGTTCG
>NZ_JAQTQR010000051.1 GCF_028712165.1 Sulfuricurvum sp.
GCGACTTTTTCAATACTGTTCATAATGAAGGCTTTTAATGCTCCAATCGCTTGTCGGAAAAATTTTCGGTACCAAAAACGATCGAGAAGTCAAAAAATATCGTAAAAATGTAGAGGCGATCAACGCCCGTGAATCTTATTTCAGTGCTATAAGTGATGAAGAGTTACAGCAGGCATTCAATGCTCTCCGAGAATCGGTACAAAATGGTACCAAGAGTATGGATGACGTTTTGGTCGATTCGTTTGCAATCACTCGTGAGGCGAGTAAACGTGTTTTAGGGATGCGTCACTTCGACGTTCAGCTCATCGGAGGTATGGTACTCCATGAAGGACGTATCGCTGAGATGAAAACGGGTGAGGGTAAAACCCTGGTTGCTACCTTGCCGGTTGTTTTGAATGCAATGAACGGCAAAGGGGTGCATGTCGTCACAGTCAATGACTACCTAGCGAGTCGTGACGGTACACAGATGTCAGAACTGTATGCGTTTTTAGGCTACAGCACAGGAATCCTTTTAGAATCCGGCTACGATCCTGTTTCCAAACGTGAACAATACGCGTGTGATATCACCTACGGTACCAATAATGAATTCGGATTTGATTTTCTTCGTGACAATATGACCTATTCACGAGAACATATGGTTCAGCGTGCACATACCTACGTTATCGTCGATGAGGTTGACTCGATTTTGATCGATGAAGCACGTACACCGCTTATTATTTCCGGACCGACCAATCGTACGCTCGAAAACTATACCCGTGCCGATGCAGTCGCAAAAGCTTTGGTTATAGAGGAGCATTTTACCGTTGATGAGAAGGATCGTTTGATCCTTATTACCGAAGAAGGGATCGGCCATGCCGAAGAACTTTTCGGTGTCGACAACCTATACAGTATCGAAAATTCGGCACTTTCACATCACCTCGATCAAGCGTTGAAAGCGAACTATATTTTTGAAATCGATGTCGATTACGTCATCCAAGACGGACAAATCGTAATTGTCGATGAGTTTACAGGGCGCCTTTCCGAAGGACGACGTTACTCAGAGGGGCTTCATCAAGCTTTGGAAGCCAAAGAGGGTGTAATCATCAAAGAGGAGACACAGACTCTTGCCGATATTACCTATCAAAACTATTTCCGTATGTATGAAAAAATCGGCGGTATGACCGGTACGGCACAAACGGAAGCAACCGAATTCGCGCAGATTTATAATCTCGATGTTATCTCTATCCCGACGAATGTTCCGGTTATCCGTCAGGATCTGAATGATTTGATTTACAAAACGGAAGCGGAGAAGTTTGCCGCTGTTATCGGAAAAATCAAAGAGCTTCATGCCAAAGGGCAGCCGGTACTGATCGGTACAGCTTCGATCGAAAAATCGGAGAAACTGCATGAATTGATTAAGGCTGAGAAAATCCCTCATACGGTATTGAATGCAAAAAATCATGCTCAAGAAGGTGAAATTATCAAAAGTGCCGGTGAGAAAGGGGCAATCACTATTGCAACCAACATGGCCGGACGCGGTGTCGACATCAAAGTCACCGATGAGATCAAAGCTCTTGGAGGATTGTATATTCTGGGTACTGAGCGTCATGAAAACCGCCGTATCGATAACCAGCTCCGCGGACGTGCAGGACGTCAGGGTGATCCGGGGACAAGTCAATTTTATTTAAGTCTTGAAGACAGCCTTCTACGCATTTTTGGTTCGGATAAAATCAAATCGATTATGGAACGTTTGGGTGTTGAAGACGGCGAATATATTGAATCAACGATGGTTACCCGTGCGGTTGAGAAAGCGCAGAAAAAAGTCGAAAACATGCACTTTGAAGGACGTAAACATATCGTTGAATACGATGATGTTGCCAACGAACAACGTAAAATCGTTTATAAATTCCGTGGTGAATTGCTCAATCCGTCGTATGCTATTGCCGAGAAAATCGATCTTATCCGTAGTGAATATGTCAATCGTACCTTGCTCTTATGCGGTATTTACGATGGAATTTCTGAAGACGAAATCGATTTGAATCGTCTGGTCTCTTTGTTGAGAGAAGAAGCTAATGCGGACATCGATAGTTCAATTTTTAAAGAAAAAAGTGCTGATTCGATCCGCAAAACGGTTTTGGATGCTTTGAAATCTGAATATGACGAAAAAATGTCGGTTGTAGATCTCAATCTCCGAAGCGAAATTGAACGTGAAATTTATCTTAAAACACTTGATACCGCATGGCGCGAGCACCTTTATCAAATGGACAGCATGAAAACGGGTATCCGTTTACGCGCGTATAACCAAAAAGATCCATTGGTTGAATACAAAAAAGAGAGTTTCAACCTCTTTAGTGAGTTGGTAGAGACGATCAAATACGACACGATTAAAACATTGCATGTAATCCGTTTCAGAGTCGATAACGCTGAGGAAGAAGCCGAAGCTCTTGCACGTCAAATGGAACTTGAAAAAAAGCAGGAAGCATTTCGCATGAGCCTCAACCATCAGGAACATGATATTGATGAGAAAAAAATTGCACGTAACGATGATTGTCCATGCGGAAGCGGTCTCAAATATAAAAACTGCTGCGGCAAGTCCGGACCTAAAAAAGGGGTATTTGCCTCTTGAATATCGTCTCTTACCTTGTCAAGCGTTTTTTGCGTTTTGACAAAGAGCAGCCTTTTATCTTCCTCTCCGCACTCCTCGCATTCTCAGGAATTGCGTTAGGTGTAATGGTCCTTATTATTGCAATGGCACTTATGAACGGTTTTGACAACGAGTTTAAAAAGAAACTCACCGTTATGAACTATCCTCTTACGATTCAACCCAAATTTTACGCAACGTGCGACACCGCTTTGCTGGAACAACTACGCAAGAAATTTCCCGACCTATCGTTTAGCCCCTACGTAACTTCAGCCGTACTCTCCCGTGGCGGAGATCAGATGGAAGGCGGCTATTTGTTCGGTGTCGATTTTGCCCAAGAAGCAAAAGTCAACCGTATTGTTGCAGAAGGGCTTAAAGAAGGGATACCGAAAGGCTTCGAAGTTATGGTCGGAAAATCCCTCAAAGAGGAATTTCTTTTAACGGATGGGGAAAAACTCACCTATATCTTTACCCAAATGGAGCCGGGCGGGTTGGCACTGACGCCTAAAATCAAACGTTTTAATGTGGTGTCTACTTTTAATTCGGGGCTTAGTGCGTATGACAAAGGTTTTTCCTATACCACTTTGGATGCCATGCAACGTATTTTAGGTATTCCATCAAATCTCTACGACGGTATCCACGTCCATTCTCCTAATCCCGAAGCCGATATTAAACGTATTGCGGCAGTTTTGCCTGACACGGTTTCGATTCGAGGGTGGTGGGAAGACAACGGCAACTTTTTTGCAGCGCTCAAAATGGAGAAAATGTCACTCTTTATCGTGTTGATGCTCATTATTCTGATTGCCGCGATCAATATCATTTCATCACTTTTGATGACGGTGATGAACCGACGCAGCGAAATTGCTCTTCTAATCTCACTCGGAGCATCCAAACAAGAGGTGAAAAAAATCTTTTTAATCCTTGGAATCGTGATCGGTGTTTTAGGGATTACGACGGGAGCAATCTTAGGTTTCTTGGGTATGTGGGTATTGGGGACGTTTGATATTATTTCTCTCCCTGCAGATGTCTATCCAACTTCTACATTACCGCTCGATTTGAGTTTAGTCGACTTCTTCTCGATTATCATCGGAGCCTTTGTGATTGTATTGCTCTCAGCATGGTATCCGGCGAAAAAAGCATCTGAAGTAGATGTTCTTACTGTATTACGAAACGAATAAAGGATTTTTATGTCACCTTGGCTCGCTATGGCTATTCCCGCTTTTGTTGCTTCGATTGGAGGCTTGCTGGCTATTGTTTGGAATCCTTCCCATCATGCTCGCAGTCTCATACAACATTTTGCCGCAGGTGTCGTACTCGCAGCTTTGGCGGTAGAAGTACTGCCGGAAATCGGTCGGGAACACGCACCTGGATGGGTTTTAATTGGTGCTTTTAGCATCGGCGGTATTTTGATGTATATCATGAAGCTGTGGAGTATACGTCTGGAAGAGAAGAGTGAACATTTGGGTGAAAACGCTTTCAATTACGGTCTGATTGCCGCGACATTTATCGATGTTGCAGTGGATGGATTTATCATCGGAGCAGGATTTGCTGCAGGTGGCAATACCGGATTGATTTTGGCACTTGGTTTGTCGGTCGAACTTTTATTCCTCGGTTTGTCTCTCGTTTCGGATACGATAAAAGGGTGGCGTGTTATCGTGATGACACTCTTACTGGCAGGTGTTGTACTCAGCTGTACGCTCTTAGGGAATTATCTGTTATCCGGCGCATCGACGAGTGTTATCAGTGCCATCCTCGCTTTTGGTGTGGCGGCATTGTTATATCTGGTCACGGACGAGCTTTTGGTAGAAGCTCATACCATAGAAGAAAAACCTTCTTCAACCCTTTGGTTATTTGCTGGATTTTTGGTGTTTTGGAGTATTCAGCTTTTTAGCGGAGTATAAAAAACTATTTTTTCTTCTTCTCATCCGGTATCATCCATAAAAACGGATAAACCAATGTCCGTTTCAGAATATTAAACGGTGCGGTAGCAATCTCTTTTGCAATAGCCGTTTCTACTTTCGGGTCATCAAGTTTTCCGCTGATCGTGAGGGTGGTTGAGAGAGACCCGTCATTTCCGAGTAAGATATATCCCACTACCGGGACTTTTCCTAACACAGATCCCAAGTCGGTTTTGAGGGTAAGTTCCCCTTTTAACGTCTGCGTCTTCAGATCGGCACTACCATCACCAAGTATTTTCATCTCCGGCGAATTAAGGGTGAAATTATCGACATGGACGATTCCGTGATTATAATCAAAATGGGCATATCCCTCTTTCAGAGGGAGACCTTTCGTGTTGTAATTAGGGAGTGAGAACGTTGCGAGTGAGGGGACGGTATTGATAAATGCCAATACATTATTGAGAACCTTATAATCTTTTAAAATAGAGTTTTCGACTCTCATTACCCCATCAAATGCCTCCGCTTCCCCTTTTGCCTCAAATGAAAACTTTCCTCCGGTAAAATCGCTGAATCGGAAGAGATGCTCCATAAATGTATCGTTAAACCCGTTTCCGTCGATCATAAACAGGCCGTTACGAATCTTGAGAGTTGCAGTTCCCCCCATGTGGCTGAGTGTCGCATCCATATCATCATTATTCAGTGTCGCATCCAAATTGTCTGCTACGATTTTGCGCCCTTTCATCAGATAGAGGTAGGTGTTGACAGCATGAATCTGAACAGGAAGTATTTCGTCTGAATGGTTTTGTGTTCCGTTTCCTGAACTTATTTCGAGCCTCTCTTCGGGTTGATGTTCAGTGAGAAATCGAAAGAGCTGAGGCATATTTATGCCGGCATTTTTGGCGGAAACATCTATTTTTTCATCGTTACGGGTAAGGACAAGCCGATCATTTATCCGAATCTTGGTTTGTCCCTCATAATAGACACCGCTAAAGTTATATCGTGTAACTGGTTTTTCGTTGACCATCATAATAGGGTAGGGATAGATGACCGAGCCGTTAAAATTGTAGTGAGAGCTCTCAGGTGAATAAAAAAGATTGAGATAGCCGTTGTCGATGTTGTACTTACGAAGAAGAGGAGACTTTTGAGAGAGCAGTGAAATATCGCTCAATGCTATTTTCCATCCCTTTGGAATGGTTGTAAAGCGGGCTTTCAAAGCATCAACATCCAAGACTATTTCATTTTTGGATGCATCTACATTCAGGTTTAGAGATTTTTGGGCATCAAGGATAGGGAAAATTTTCGGACTTAACGGGATCATATCGCTTATTAGAATAGAGCCTTTTTTTGTGTCAATTTGATATTTGCCGCTAAATTTTCCTTTTAATAAATCTCCTAATACGGCTTCTATATCTTTAAAAATGAGTTCATCACCATTCATTGATGCTTCAAACGGGGAAACAAGCAGTGGAAGCTGATGAACGGACCATGCCGATGCCGTGTCGCTGTTAAGTGTGATGCCGTCATGATCATAATGAAAACCGAGTTTTAGGGGGCTTTGTTGGAGCTGAACGTCCCCTAATTTGAAATCATCCAGTTGTAATCGAACATCGGTTTGCTTGGTTGAACCGTTTAATAACGCATCGATTGTTCCGTGAATCGTGTTGTTGAGGCTAAAATGGACCGATTTTAGTGTGCTTTGGGCGGTATGATAATCAAATGGGGCTCGAAATGATTCGATATTAAGCGGTTTGCCCAGAACGTTCCATTGCGAGGAAGCGATACTGAGAGTATCCCCTTTAGGGGTTATTATGTAATTGACTTTAAGCGGATTACGGAGACTCAAATGCTGTTTGTTTGCTAATGGGGAAACCGCATATGCGTCAATAGAGACAATACCTCGATTTGATGAAGCGTCATAGTCTCCTTTTACGTAGGCATCAGCAATGTTGTCTCCATAATGGGCCGTAAAGTTTTCAAAACTGACACGTGTATTGTTGAGATTGACTATTCCCCCTTCTGATTTGAGAGAAATTTGATCGAGTAAAATATCGGAAGCGCTTGGACGAAACTCACCCTGTGCGGTAGTATCCAGTGTGTGGAGATCAACGGAGAGGTTAAGGTCCACATCACAGGTACCGGACGCTTGCTTGATAGGAAGATCGATCTTATAAAAATGCAAAAGAGATAAAATAGGATCGTTTAGCATAGCATGAGCAGTTTTAATATGGGTGGTTAGTGTCGTATGCTCAGCAGAAAAATCTATAAAAAGAGAACTTTGTTCGGTAGGAAGCGTGTAAAAAGTACCTTCATAAGGGGTTATATAGAGTTTACCATGATGGAATGAGAGTTCGACACGAGGTGCTTTGATGGGTTCAAACCCTGGTGCAAACGTATATTCCCCTTGATTAACCGTTGCCTCAGCTTGCAGAGATCCCAGCAACTCATCAGGTTTGTCGTAATGAAATTTCCCTTCCAAACGGTGCAGCGTAATCGAGTCTGCTTTTGCATACTCACTAATCCAAGGCTGTACGTGAGGGTCAAGACCGAATACTTTAACAAGCGGTTTTACGGTGGTGAATACCTGATCTGCAAACATTTTAAAGCTCAATGTATCGGTATCACCTGCTGCCAAAATATGTAGCGTTGGAGTTTCAGGCAGAATAATAGCTATGTTGGCTTTGAGACTCTGTTTTGCCAGTTCAACATTTAACGTTAGCGATATGTTGGCATCATCAATTATACACGGGGGGAGCATAAGGTCAAAGGATTTATCGTCTAAGGTATATGTGCCCTGGCAAGTGTAATTCCTGTTACGTAATACAAACGTTCCATTGGAGCCTTTGTGATAATGAAGAGAAGAATACGTCTCTTTATATTGGATAGTATCAATATCAATCTGATATACCCAATGCTGAATATTACGTACAAGCGGGGGGAGTTTAGAGAGAGGTTTTAGTGTAATAGGGGTATTGTCGCCTTTAAGAGCACTAAGGTCTATTTTTGAGGCACGAATCAGTAGTGCATTGTTCCATTTGAGATATAATTTCTCGACGATGACACCTTTAAAGGTCAGGCGATCGATACTAATACCTTCAAGCAAAGCGATAAACGTGAAAAAACCGAATAAAAAAGTAAAGCCCAAAAAAAGAATGATATTCCGATGGGTTTTCGGGATAATACTGGTGATGATTTTTTCTTTCATGACTTACCTGTTTTCTACTGTTACATCACCCAAAATTGTTTATATTCCGCAAGGTTCCGTCTTTAAAAGTATAGCACACCTGCAGTCTGAAGGGGTAAACGTTCACTTTATAGATGCATTTATTTTACGTTTGATGGGTGCTCCTCAAAAAGGGTGGATTGATATCAAACAGGAAAAAATGAGCCGTTATGAGTATCTATACCAGCTTACGGTAGCAAAAGCATCCACCCGTGAGATTACTCTTATACCCGGAGAGACGACAGATATATTTTTGAAGCAGATTGCCGAGCAACTTTTTCTTGATCTCAATCTTCTGCAAAAGGCATACGAAAAGCATGCCGTCTTTAAAGAGGGGAATTTTGTTCCGGATACCTACAGTATTCCAAACGATATCCATGAAGAAAAGCTGATCATTCACCTTTTAAACGAATCGGAAAAAAAGATGAAACGCTGGGCAGATGAGTATCATACCCCATATGACAACGATAAATGGTTACAAATTGTAACAAAAGCATCGGTTATTCAAAAAGAAGCGGCTTCGGAAGAAGATATGCCTTTTGTAAGCTCTGTAATTGACAATCGGATACAAAAGGGGATGAGACTCCAGATGGACGGCTCTTTAAATTATGGTGAATACTCCCATCAAAAAGTTACGGCAAAACGGATAAGAATGGATACAAGCCCCTATAATACGTATAAAATCAAGGGTATCCCTTTGTATCCCGTCTGTAATGTATCAAAAGCAGCCATCCATGCGGCACTCAATCCGGCACATACCGATTACCTCTATTTCGTCCGAGGGAAAAATGGGGATCATATTTACAGTAGTTACTTTTCTACACACCATAAAAACATAGTAAATGCTACAAAATGAAACATATTGACAACTTTTTCCCCTTTTTTGGAGTTTAAATAGAAAAACTCCCCCTCAGTAGTGTTATGATGCTTGTATAAAAATAATGACAGGAGAACCTGATGGCAAAAATCATTTGGTCAGTAATTGATGAAGCACCGGCATTGGCGACTTATTCGCTACTTCCAATCGTAAATGCATTTACACAAGCAGCAGGCGTTGAAGTGATTACAAGTGATATTTCACTTGCAGGTCGTGTTATCGCAACTTTTCCGGAAAGAATGAGTGATGCGCAACGTATTCCTGATAATCTTGCAGAACTAGGCAAGATTGCATTGCAACCCGATGGCAACATCATTAAACTTCCAAACATTTCTGCTTCAATCCCGCAGCTTAAAGCGTGTATTGAAGAACTTCAAAGTCAAGGTTACGATCTTCCAAATTACCCGGAAGAACCGAAAACAGATGAAGAAAAAGAAATTTTTGCACGTTATGCAACATGTTTGGGCTCTGCGGTTAATCCGGTCCTTCGTGAAGGTAACTCGGATCGCCGTGCTGCGGTTGCGGTTAAAAACTTTGCAAAGAAAAATCCTCACAAACTTCGTGCTTGGGACGAGGGTTCAAAAACTCGCGTTGCTCACATGAACAGCGGCGATTTCTATGCAAATGAGCAATCTGTTATCAAAAACGGTGACGGTAAAGTAACGATTGCACTTAACGGTAAAACCCTTAAAGAGATCGATGCAAAAGATAAAGAAGTTCTTGACGGTACGTTTATGAGTGCTAAAGCACTTCGTTCATTCTTGGCTGATTCTATTGCAGAAGCAAAAGAGAAAAACATTCTTTGGTCGATCCATCTTAAAGCAACCATGATGAAAGTAAGTGATCCGATTATGTTCGGTCATGCAGTTGGTGTATTCTTTAAAGACGTATTTGAAAAATACGCTGCAGAGTTCAAAGAGATCGGTGTTAATCCGAATCTTGGTCTTGGTGATCTTTACAAAAAATTGGCAAAATTACCGGCGGATAAAAAAGCGGAAATCGAAGCGGCTATCATGGCAGTTTACCCGACTCAACCGGCTATGGCAATGGTTGATTCAGATAAAGGTATCACTAACCTTCATGCATCAAACGATGTGATTATCGATGCTTCATTGCCTGTTGTTGTACGTGACGGCGGTAAAATGTGGAATCCGGCAGGAAAAGTAGAACAATGTGTTGTTACGATTCCGGATCGTTGTTATGCGACAATGTACTCAGAAATCATCGAAGATTGCAAAGCAAACGGACAATTTGACGTAACGACTATGGGTTCAGTATCCAACGTCGGTCTTATGGCTCAAAAAGCGGAAGAGTACGGCTCTCACCCGACAACGTTTGAACTTTCAGAAGACGGTATTGTAACCGTTAGCGATGAGAGCGGCGTATTGATGACTTTCAACGTTGATAAAGGTGATATCTGGCGTATGTCTCGTGCAAAAGACATTCCGATCAAAGACTGGGTTCGCCTTGCGGTTGAACGTGCCGAGATCGAAAATGTGCCGGTAGTATTCTGGTTGGATGAAAACCGTGCGCACGATGCAAACATCATTAAAAAGGTAAATGAGTATCTTCCTGAATTTAATAAAGGAAATATTGAGTACCATATCTTAGCACCTGAAAAAGCGATGGCGTTCTCTTTGAAACGTGTTCGTGCAGGCGCTAACACTATTTCAGCAACCGGTAATGTTCTTCGTGACTATTTGACGGATTTGTTCCCAATCTTGGAACTTGGAACATCGGCTAAAATGCTTTCAATCGTTCCATTGCTTGCAGGCGGCGGATTGTTTGAAACAGGTGCAGGCGGATCGGCTCCGAAACACGTTGAACAATTTGTGAACGAAGGTCACCTTCGCTGGGATTCACTCGGTGAGTTCTTGGCATTGGCAGAATCACTTCGCCACATCAACAAAACGAAGAAAGATAATAAATTGTCTGCCCTTACAGCAGCACTCGATGAAGCGAATGCAGCGTACCTTGACAATAATAAAGAGCCTTCACGTAAAGCGGGAGAGCCGGATAACAAAGCAAGCCATTTCTTCTTGGCTCAATATTGGGCAAAAGCATTGGCTGAGCAAACTGCAGATGCAGAACTTGCAAGTCGTTTTGCTCCGGTTGCTAAAGCACTAAGTGAGAATGAAGCAAAAATCATGGAAGAACTTCTTTCTGTAGAAGGAAAAGCACAAGATATCGGTGGTTATTACCACCCTGATATTGCAAAAGTAACAGCTGCAATGCGCCCAAGTGCAACACTTAACGCCATCATTTCAGCTATCTAAATTTTACACGGTTGGGGAATCCCCCGATCGTTTTTTATCTGTAGATTGTGATCTATAGATAAAAGGCGATTAATCGTCTTTTATTTCCCTTAATATATTAGGGAAATAGCAATATGACACAAGGAGTAGGAAAATGGTAAAAGGAAAACGCGTCGGGATTGTCGGTGCTGGAAATGTCGGATCAACGATCGCCTACTCACTTGCTATGCTTGGCTCTTGCCATGAGATCATTTTACGCGACAATAAAATCGAAATCGCTAAAGGTAAAGCGCTTGATATGTCCCAAGCAGCTGCCGCAGTACGCAGTCACTCAGTCGTAAGCGTTGCTGAGACAATGGCAGATATGACCGATTGTGATGTTGTCGTAATTACGGCAGGAAGTCCTCGTTTGCCGGGTATGAGCCGTGACGATTTGTTGATGATCAATGCCAAAGTGACACGTGAAGTTATCGAAGGTGTTGCACAATACTCTCCGAATGCAATCGTTATTATGGTTTCTAATCCGTTGGATGCGATGACCTATGTAGCATTGCGTGAAAGCGGTTTTGACCGCAGCCGTGTTATCGGTATGGCAGGCGTTTTGGACAGTGCCCGTATGGCGGCGTTTATTCAGGAAAAGCTGGGTTACGGAGGAGGTCAGATCCGTGCATCCGTTATGGGCGGACACGGTGATGATATGGTTCCGTTGCCTCGTTATTCGACGGTTGCAGGGGTTCCTCTCTCGGATGTATTGACACATGATGAGATTGAAGAGATTGTTCAGCGTACTCGTAAAGGGGGAGCGGAGATTGTTGCACTTCTTCAAACCGGTTCAGCTTATTACGCTCCGGCAAAAGCTACGGCGATTATGGTTGAAGCGATTTTGAAAGATACGAAACAAATTCACCCGTGTGCCGTCTATCTCGAAGGCGAATACGGATTTCATGATGTAGTCAGCGGCGTCCCTGTAATGTTGGGAGCCAACGGTGCTGAAAAAATTATCGAAGTGACTCTCAATGAAGTTGAAAAAGAGATGTTCGCGGCTTCATGTAAATCGGTACAAACATTGATCGATACTCTTAACACCAATAATTTCTTTCAAGGAGCAGAATAATGGGCTTTCGCGTAGAAAAAGATACAATGGGGGAAATTCGGGTTCCGAATGATACCTATTGGGGAGCGCAGACACAGCGTTCTTTGGAAAACTTCCAAATCGGCGAAGAAAAAATGCCATACGAGATTACAAGGGCTTTTTCACTTCTTAAAAAAGCGGTAGCTCTTGTTAACTGTGATCTCGGTATGCTCTCTAAAGAGAAAGCCGATGCGATTGCTCAAGCAGCAGATGAGATGCTTGATGGTAAATTGGATGCGCATTATCCGCTTGTCGTATGGCAAACCGGTTCAGGTACCCAGTCAAATATGAACAATAACGAAGTTTTAGCGAGTCGAGCGACTGAGATTCTCGGCGGTGATTTCCGTACACAAAAATTGGTTCATCCGAATGATGATGTCAATAAATCACAAAGTTCAAACGATACTTATCCGACAGCATTGCACGTAGCGGCAGTAATCGCGGTTGAGACACGTTTGCTGCCTGCGATTGATCATCTTCGTAATACATTGATCAACAAGTCAGTAGCGTTTAGCGACATCGTAAAAATCGGTCGTACCCACTTGCAAGATGCCACACCGCTTACGCTTGGTCAAGAGATCAGCGGATGGGTAGAGATGCTCAACAAATGCGAAAAAATGGCGAAAGATTCTCTTGCATCGGTTCGTGAACTGGCTCTTGGCGGTACAGCGGTTGGAACAGGACTTAATGCCCATCCTGAACTCGGTACGCGTGTTGCAGCAAAATTGACCGAACTTACAGGTCACCAATTTGTGACGGCTCCGAATAAATTTCATGCATTAACGTCTCATGACGCACTGGTTTTTGCACACGGAGCACTTAAAGCGCTTGCGGCAGATATGATGAAAATTGCGAATGATGTTCGTTGGTTGGCTTCAGGGCCTCGTTGCGGTATCGGTGAAATCACCATTCCTGAAAACGAGCCGGGTTCATCCATCATGCCGGGTAAAGTCAATCCAACCCAAAGTGAAGCGGTTACAATGGTAGCGTGTCAGGTTATGGGTAACGATGCGTGCATCGGATTTGCGGCAAGCCAAGGGAACTTTGAGCTGAACGTTTTCAAACCGGTTATCGCTTATAACTTTTTACAATCTGTCCGTTTGTTAGCGGATTCTATCGTTTCGTTTAATGACAACTGTGCGGTAGGAATTGAGCCGGTACGGGATCAAATTGACCATTACCTTAATAATTCATTGATGTTGGTTACGGCACTTAATCCGTATATCGGATATGAGAATGCGGCAAAAATTGCAAAAACAGCACACAAAGAGAACTCCACACTGAAAGAGACTGCGATCAAACTCGGTCTTCTTACAGCCGAAGAGTTCGATAAATATGTCATCCCTGAAGAGATGACAAGACCTATAGCGTAAACTTAAACAGGAGGAATTGATGAATATTCACGAATATCAAGCAAAAGAATTATTCAAAAAGTACAACGTGCCGACATTGCGCGGTCACATTGCTTTTACACCCGATGAGGCGGTCAAAGCGGCTCAAGAACTCGGTGGAAATATTTGGGTAGTAAAAGCTCAAATCCATGCAGGCGGACGCGGTTTAGGGGGCGGTGTAAAACTCGCTAAATCGACTTCTGAAGTTCGTGAAATGGCTGCTCAAATTTTGGGTATGCAGCTCGTAACGCATCAAACAGGTCCTGAGGGTAAACTCGTTCAAAAAGTTTACATCGAAGAGGGTGCGGATATCAAAAAAGAGTACTATCTCGGACTTCTTCTTGACCGTGCACTTGAAATGCCGATCATGATGGCATCAACCGAGGGTGGTATGGCAATTGAAGAGGTTGCACACAATACTCCTGAAAAAATTATCAAAGTTTCTATCGATCCGTTGACCGGTTTCCAATCGTTCCACGGTCGTAAATTGGCATTTGGTTTGGGTCTTCCGGTTGAAGAGATCAACACCTTTATTAAATTTGCATCAGCACTTTACAAAGTCTATATGGATCACGATGCAGAGATGATTGAAATCAATCCATTGGTTAAAACCGGTGACGGTAAATTCTTGGCACTTGATGCGAAAATGGGCTTTGATAACAACGCACTTTATCGTCAATCTCAAGTCAATGAAATGCGTGATTTGAGTGAAGAAGAACCAACGGAAATCGAAGCAGGTAAATTCGGTCTCAGCTATATCAAACTTGACGGCGATGTCGGTTGTATGGTTAACGGTGCCGGTCTTGCGATGGGTACTATGGATACCATCAATTACGAAGGCGGAAAACCGGCTAACTTCTTGGATGTAGGCGGTTCAGCAAGTGCGGAAACGGTTGCAAAAGGGTTTGATATCATTCTCAAAGATCCGAACGTAAAAGCGATTTTTGTCAACATCTTCGGTGGTATCGTACGTTGTGACCGTGTTGCCAACGGAATTATCGAAGCGACAAAAATCACAAACGTCAATGTCCCTGTTATTGTACGACTTGACGGTACCAACGCTATCGAAGCGGCAGAAATTTTGAATAATGCCGGTATTGCGAATATCGTAGCGGCAACCGATCTTGCAGACGGTGCGCGCAAAGCCGTTGCAGCAGCTAAGGGAGAATAATTAATGTCTATTTTGGTCAATAAAGATACAAAAGTTATCGTTCAAGGTTTCACAGGTAAAGAGGGGACGTTCCATGCAGAGCAATGTATGGCATACGGTACCAAAATCGTCGGCGGTGTTACACCGGGCAAAGGTGGACAAGAACACCTTGGTCAGCCGGTATTCAATACGGTTGAAGAAGCAGTACGTGCTACCGGTGCGACTGTCTCTATGATCTTCGTTCCACCGGCTTTCGTTTCTGATGCGGTTATGGAAGCAGCCGATGCCGGGATCAGCCTTGCGGTTATCATTACCGAAGGTGCTCCGGTTAAAGATATGATGTTTGCAAAAGCGTATGCGGTTAAGAAAGATATGATGACTATCGGGCCGAACTGTCCGGGTATCATCACAGCGGAAGAGTGTAAAATCGGTATTATGCCGGGCTTCATTTTCAAAAAAGGAAATGTCGGTTTGATCTCTAAATCAGGAACGTTGACGTATGAGTCTGCGAACCAGGTTGTGAAAGAGGGCTACGGTATTACCACAGCGGTCGGTATCGGCGGTGACCCTATCATCGGTTTGAGCTACAAACAGCTTCTTCCGATGTTTGAAGCCGATCCGGAAACACATGCAATCGTTATGATCGGAGAGATCGGCGGTGATTTGGAAATCCAGGCAGCGGCGTATATCAAAGAGCACATTACGAAACCGGTTGTCGCGTTCATCGCCGGACAAACGGCACCTGCCGGCAAACGTATGGGGCATGCCGGAGCGATTATCTCCGGAGGTGCAGGTACGGCAGCTGAAAAAATGGCAGCGCTTGAAGCGGCTGGTGTAAGAGTCGTTGTTTCTCCGGCGGATATCGGTAAAGCACTTGCAGAAGTGATGAAAAAATAATGATTACCGTCTTTGAAGTGGCTAATATTCGTTGCGGCGGGTGTGCCAATACGATTACCAAAGCACTCAAAGAAGCCGGATTCGAAGAGGTCAGTGTTGACCTGTCGTGCGAGCCTCGCAAAGTAACAGCAGATATTATTGATGAGGCGCAATCAGCACACTTTAAGGCTATATTAAGAAGCCTCGGATATCCTCTAATCGGTGAGGAAGAGGGCGTTATAGATAACGCCGCTCTAAAGCTCAAGAGTTTTGTCTCCTGTGCGGTAGGCAAATTTTCAACGGACGAAGAGACAAAAAAATAATGTGAATTCCGCCAGAGTGCGTAGATTCAATGCCGTAGCGGCCAGTGTAGACGCGGAAACTTTTTCCGCGATGTTCAAACTAAAATGTAGGAGAGCAGATGTTTAAAACGATCAACCCCGGTAATGTCCCTGTATGGGTTAACACCGATAACTGTAAAGCGTGTGATATTTGTGTATCAGTATGTCCATCAGGTGTACTTGGTATGCGTTATGAGCCTACATCAACGTTAGGTGCAATGATCTCTATCGATCATCCTGAAAGTTGTATCGGCTGTAATGAGTGTGAACTTACATGTCCGGACTTTGCAATTTATGTTGCTGACAAAAGTGACTTTAAATTTGCAAAACTTACTGACGAAGCAAAAGAGCGTCAAGCAGCTATTATTGCTAACAAGTATATGTCTTTAGACCAAGTAGGAGTGAAATAATGGCAAGAGAAGTAATTTCAACAGGTAACGAATTATCAGCACTCGGTGCTTTTGATGCAGGATGTATGTTTTTCGGTGGTTATCCGATTACTCCATCATCTGAAGTCATGCATGAGATGTCCGATCTTTTGCCGACTGTCGGTGGTAAATTTATTCAAATGGAAGACGAGATCGCCGGTATTTCCGTAGCGCTCGGTGCTTCTATGGCGGGTACAAAAGCGATGACCGCAACGTCTGGACCGGGGATTTCTCTTAAAGCGGAACAAATCGGTTTGGGCTTCATCGCTGAAGTTCCATTGGTTATCGTTAACGTTATGCGCGGTGGTCCATCAACCGGTCTTCCGACACGTGTTTCTCAAGCCGATATCGGTCAAGCACAATATCCGACTCACGGTGACTATGCATCGATCACATTGTGTGCCGGTTCACTTGAAGAGTGTTATACACTAACGGTACGTGCATTTAATTTGGCAGAAACCTATATGACTCCTGTATTCGTTCTTTTGGATGAAACAGTTGGACACATGCACGGTAAAGCGGTTCTTCCTGATTTGGAAGAGATTAAAGCGAAAACAGTTAATCGTAAACGTTTTGACGGAAAACCGGAAGATTATCGTCCGTACGATGTTCCTATGAACACCCCTGCGGTATTGAATCCGATGTTTGAAGGGTACCGTTATCATGTCACGGGTCTTCACCACGGTCCAACCGGTTTCCCAACTGAAGATGCGGCACAATGTCAGTTCAATATCGAACGTCTTGTCGGTAAAATCAACACGGTAGCTGCTGAAAATGACGGTTTGGACAACGAACCGGATTATGAAGAGTTTATGATGGATGATGCCGAAGTATGTATGATTGCATACGGAAGTATCTCTCGCGGTGCAAAAGAAGCGGTTATGAAACTTCGTAACGATGGTATCAAAGCTGGTCTTTTCCGTCCGATTACTATCTGGCCGAGTCCGGCTAAAAAGCTAAAAGAGATCGGTCAAAAATTTGACAAGATTTTTGTAACAGAGCTTAATATGGGTCAATACCTCAAAGAGATCGAACGTGTAATGGGTAGAAGTGACTTCGGTACACTTCACAAAGCAAACGGTCGTCCGATTGCACCACTTGAAATGGTAGCTAAAGTTAAGGAGATGTTCTAATGGCTTTCAATTATGATCAATATCTACGTGTAGATAAAATGCCGACACTCTGGTGTTGGGGATGTGGCGATGGCGTTATTCTAAAAGCATGTATTCGTGCAATCGAAAAAATGGGATGGGATATGGACAAAGTCTGTGTCGTTTCCGGTATCGGTTGTTCAGGACGTTTCAGCTCATACATCAACTGTAATACGGTTCATACGACACACGGACGTACGGTTGCATATGCTACGGGTATCAAATTGACCCGTCCTGATGCAAACGTAATCGTTGTTGCCGGAGACGGTGACGGTTTGGCGATCGGTGGTAATCACACGATTCACGGATGCCGACGTAATATCGATTTGAACTTTATCCTTATCAATAACTTTATTTACGGTTTGACCAATTCTCAAATTTCTCCGACAACTCCACAAGGTATGTGGTGTGTATCGGCGCAAAACGGGAACATCGATCCAACGTTCGATGCGTGTAAACTTGCTATCGGTGCAGGTGCGTCATTCGTAGCGCGTGAGAGTATGCTTGATCCGAAAAAATTGGAAAAAATCTTTGTAAAAGGGTTCTCACACAAAGGGTTCTCATTCTTTGATATTATGTCTAACTGCCATATCAACCTTGGCCGTAAAAACAAAATGGCAAGTGCGATGGAAAATCTTGAGTGGATTGACAGCATCACTATTCCTTTGAAAAAATGGGAAGCTTTACCACCGGAAGAGCAAATGAACAAATTCCCAACGGGTGTATTGCGTGAAGTTGAACAAGCTGAGTATTGTGATCTTTATGACATGGTAATCGAAGCGGCACAAGGTAAACGTGCAAAAATCACGCAAGACGATTTTGCGAAAAAAATCTAAGGAGAAACCATGAGACATACGATACGATTTACAGGCGTCGGTGGACAAGGGGTTCTTCTTGCCGGTGAAATTATGGCAGCTGCTAAGATTAAACTTGGCGGCCACGGGCTCAAAACAGCTACCTATACATCACAAGTGCGCGGTGGTGCAACGGTTGTTGATATTACATTGGATGACAATGAAATTTTCTATCCGTATGCAAATGAGGGTGAAATCGATTTCATGCTTTCCGTTGCAAATGTGAGCTACCAACAATTCAAAAACGGCGTTAAGCCGGGCGGAATCATTGTTGTTGAACCAAACTTGGTTCATCCGACCGAAGAAGACCGCCAAAAATGGATCATTGTTGAGATTCCTATTATCACCATTGCAAAAGAAGAAGTGGGTAATGTTATTACCCAATCGGTTGTTGCATTGGGAATCACCAATGAATTTACCGGTGTTCTTGATCCGGAAACCCTTCGTGAAGTAATGCTTTCAAAGGTACCGAAAAAAGTACATGACGTAAATAACAAAGCTTGGGCATTGGGTATCCAATACGCAAAAGAAGCAAAAGCTAAACTCGGAATGTAATTCCACATTATTCTCCCGTTTCGGGAGAACCTCTTTATACCTCTTTTCAAGCCCTTTCTAATCCATTTTCTCTTATAATTTCGCAGGTACAACAGGTGATAGCTTGGAACTAGTAATCCCAAGAGGTAAAGTCCGGGCTGCCGTAGGACACGGTTCCATCTAACGGATGGCCACGGTAACGTGAGGGATAGTGCAACAGAGAGTAAACCGCCTCGAAAGAGGTAAGGGTGAAACGGCGGGGTAAGAGCCCACCAGTCTCTTAGGCAACTAAGGGAGCTATGTAAACCCAACCGCGCAGCAAGAAACAGATGGTTAGCGTCCTACATCGCTATTGTTTCGCTAGAGGCCTAGAGTGATCTAGGCAGTAGATTAATTATCACTTCATCCAGAACCCGGCTTACGTTGTACCTACTTTTTCTTTCCTTCTTCAAAATGTTCAATCGCACTTTTAATCTTGAGAAGACTTGACCTCTTAATTATAAAAGTAGCCTGTCCCTTTTTTTTAATTTTATATAGATGCATGTGTTCACTAAGCCTGTCATAGATTTGCTGTATGGCTTGGACTTGTTGTTTTTGAATCCAATTGTGTGTTTTGTATATAAAGTCATTCTAAAAACAATGAAATCAACTTTTCTTCAGATTCTTCATCTTTTAATTCTTGAAGTATACTGATGCATTTTTTAACTGATATATATTGATGCTCGTTCATCCAAATAGATGTATTTAGTATAAGTTCTTTTAATACTGGTAAAGAAAGTATATTCAACAATAATTCATGATCCAATGAAATGATTTGATCATATGAAAGATAGTTCTCAATGCCATCAAAGATTTTACTATCGTGATCTATTATTTTGTCATCTACGCTTAAATAAAGATATTTTCTAACGGAATAAGGGATAATAAATTCTGAACTGGTACCACCTATCATCATACTGCATTGCTCCCCATATAGTGATCCTTCAAAATATGCACCAAAATCAAAAGCATGATCTATTTCATCACTAAGCTCATCACCTCGCACTAAAACTATTTTATAATTGTTAAGTAACAAATAGGTTAGAATGGTTTCATCTAATTGAGGATATACATTATAAAGATCTAAATATTTTGTTGCAATGTCATGCACAATTATTTTTTTAAACAAATGTGGTTTTAATTCTTCAAGATAATCAAAAGACTTCTCAAATACTTTTGCTATTTTTGTAGTATATATTTGTTGAAGCAGTCCTAATGCATTGTCAGAGTAGGCTATAAATTCTGCCGCAAAAAACTCCATAATAGTTTTATGCATGAATCGATAATGATTACCATCTTTATACATTAATGGGACAGAAGACAAGAGATCATTCAAAAAGTTTAAAGATGCGGATGGAACTATTTTTGATAATTTACTTGCTTTTTCGATATGCTGAGCCGCCTCTGAAAGAGATTTGATATTTTCATTTTTAGTTGTAAGTAATATAAAAGCGAAAGCTCTTAATAGTTTTCTAAAATCTTCATAATCCAATGAAGATTTTTTTTCTCTTGAAAAACCAACCTTTGTTAAATCATGTCCTTTATACATCGCATTGTAGATTTCATCGTAAAAAGTAGAAGTTTTAGATGCTATAGAGTTATTGAATCCATATGTACGATACAACAAAGCTACGAGTAATGGTGTTTGTAAAAATCTACTAGGAACTTTATCTAATTCCTTAATAAGTTTTTCTCCAATCTCAAGTCTTGCAACAACATCATAACGATGGATTAGAGATTTAGTCTGATCGATTCTAAGGGGGATAAATTTGAGTGCTTTGCTGTGTGGTATTCTTGGTAATTGATTTTCAGGTCTTGAAGTTAATACGAGTGAAATTTCAGATTTTATAGATAATTCAGAAATTTCTTGAGCTATTCTGGGTTGTTGTGCAAATGATATCTCATCAAAACCATCCAAGACTATTAGAAACTTTTTCATTTCTAATAGTTTTAAAAAAACATCATTATTAAAAATAGTGTTAACACTATTAAGCTCATTTCTTAATGTATCTAATAAGTTTTTTTCATCAAGTGTACGCAACTCAATAAAGATTGGAACTAAATCCATCTCACGAATTGCAGTTAAAGTCAGGGACTTTGCAAATGTAGATTTCCCCATTCCCGCATCATCAATAATAATATATGATGATCCATCAAGAATATCAAGAATTTTTATACATTTGACTTCGCCCAAATGTTCTCTATCTTTTAAAAATAAAGGTTCAAATATTTCTTCAATATCTAATTCCTGTTGAGGAAAAACTATAGTCTGAATAGTAGAAACTTTTTTATAAAGTCTTTTGAAATAGGGGAAAAAGAATTTATTTAATTCATCATCTTTTAATTGTTTATTTAAATTATGTTCATTCACCCATGTTTTTAATTTATCAAATTTTGCATTTAACAAAACATCTGTAATAGGAGAAATAGCTTTAATTCCTGCATTGACTAAAGTCGGTTCTAATCCTGTTGCCATTATTGTACAAACCTTTATTATCTAATTTTTATTAATTATTATAACAATAATACTTTGTTTTTGGATTGGTTTGTGAACTGAAATACATAAAGTGAAATGACTAGAGACAGCGGAGTAAAATTTAAAATTAAAAAAGATATGTATTTAGTGTAACAAAATGTGCCAATAGGTGCATAGTATTTCTGTCACACTAGTTGATTTTGTCCCTATTTAAGGGACTTTTTATAATTTGGCTTACGTTGTATCTTATTCAGCGTATAGAATATACTTTTTAAGAAGAGTATCTATCTCTGCATCGAGTATAACTATTTGAGCATTTTCAGTTATCTCTACTTCTTCATTATTTGAACTATCAGCGTTCATTTTTTCCGAGAGTTCTTTTTTTTCTTCAATTTTGCTTTTGAGCGTTTCGAATGTGTCTTCTGTCATGGTGAAGTGTTTCTTCCTGATTTGTGTGATGAACGAAAAAATTGAATGCGTATCGAAACACTGCCGGAGTGAAACAAAGGCAAAAACAAGGTTTGAACAGTCATATCCCAATATGTACTACACTATTTCTCTTCCGCAAATACTAATATTTTCAAGTTTTTCAAGAAAACCAGAAGCTGTATGAAATAGGGTTGAAGTTATTGACGAGTTACTTTTGTTGAGATGATAAGTACAAGCATTTTTCAGTCCATTTTGTCGTAATATTACCGTTTTAAGGTCAATAAAAAATTGACTATAAGTATTATGAATATTTGAAAAAATATACGAGAGAAATAGCGATAAGAAGCCTATTTTTATGCATTTTATTCTGTTTTGGAAGATGAGAAAATCGGCTTGGATTTTTTCTTTAAAATCTTTTCTCATACGTTAACAGCCAATTTTGACCTTCACGTTTTAATCCGTCATGTTTGCCTTGGTAGGATGGATAAATAATCGGTTCATTAAAGAGGTTTTTGGCAGTCAATGTCACGGTTGATGAACTGTCAATATCGTACGAGATTGTTTCATCGATCACCATCATGGACTCGTAGGTTTTTGCGGTACCCGTTCCTCGATCGTATCCTTTTTTGGGGCCGCTGTAGTACCAAGCCGTATTTAATCCCAACGCCTGCGTCAATGGAAAAAGGA
>NZ_JAQTQR010000111.1 GCF_028712165.1 Sulfuricurvum sp.
TCAACAATCGATCGGTTTTCATTGATTGCCGTCTGCAATGCAACGCTCATAGGTATCGGAAACATCTCGATCTCAAATCCGAGAGTCTCTTCAAACACAAATTTCGCATCCTTGATATCATTCTCTTTTTGGCTCATATTCGGCACCATCAATATCGGTTTATCCATCCGTGCAACCCGTACCAATGTATCCACCGTCCCCTGAATCGTCTCCAGTGTCGGAATAAACGGGATAATAATCAAATCCGAATAACTGATTGCCTGATCGAGTTTGATATCATCAAATCCCCCGAAATCAAAAATAGTCTCATCTGTCGGTTTTTCCAAATGTTTCTGCTGAATGTCGATACGCTCTACCCTCTCAGGCAATCGATCGGAGAGCGAACCGTAGGGGTCAATCTCACAACCGTAAAATCCGAATCCGGAAATAAGCTGATGGGCAATCATTGACTTGCCGACACCCCCTTTAAAATTTACAATTGTAATATTCATATTTTACCTTGAGATGTATTTAACTGTTAATTACAGTATTTTACCTATAAATAATAGTTTATGTCAAGTTTTATACTGTTAAAAACTATATCAAGATTTCTACTGATGAAAGAGGGTTTGAAGAAACACTAAACGGGCTGTGATGCCCGTAGCATAAGAATTTATTCAGCGAGTTCGGTAAAGTCTTCTTTGCCGACGCTGCATACGGGGCAGATCCAGTCCTCCGGAAGGTTTTCAAACGGTGTACCGGGCGGAATTCCGTTCTCAGGGTCACCTAATTCCGGATCATAAATATATCCGCATACGTCACATTCATATTTTGTCATGATTTTCTCCTTTTCTCAAATGTATTTTTCCATCTCGATTCCGAGACGTTGGTAATCAACCGTACTAGAATACAACGGTTTGTCTCCAACTCGGCTTTCGTCTCTCAGGGCATCTTCCAAAATAACTTTGGGAGGCCCTTTATAAATGACTCCTATCGGAAACGGATGGGATTCCAACGCTTTTTCAAACGCTTTGACCTTGTCTGTCGGATCATAATCATCCTGCAGCTCATACACATTATCCTTGAACCATTTAAACGTATTGGTTTTGTTGAACGTCACACAGGGTTGAAAAATGTCGATCAATACATACCCTTTATGCTCGATCGCTATTTTGAGCATTGCTTTGCAATGTTCTTTGTTTCCGGAAAATGTCCGGATTACGAGTGATGCATCCAGAGAAATTGCGGTCGCAATCGGATTAAACGGTTCAACATGAACCCCTTCAGTCTGCACGGGTGTTTTAAAACCCCGCTGGGATGTCGGAGAAGCTTGCCCTTTGGTAAGGCCGTAGACCATGTTGTTATGGACGATATTGATGATAGTAGCGTTTCGTCGAATTGCCGCCATAAAATGGTTTCCCCCCTCACCGTACATATCGCCATCCCCACCTTCGGCGATCACCGTCAGTGAGGGATTGGAGACTTTCAACCCCTGTGCGACCGGAAGTGCCCTGCCGTGCAGTCCGTTAAACATATTGACACTCATGTACTGCGGTGTTTTTGCTGCCTGCCCTATCCCTGAAACGACTGCGCTCTGGAGCGGGTCAAGCCCCATTTCTTCCAAAGCCTCTTTTAAATGAGCGAGAATCGAAAAATTTCCGCAACCCGGACACCAGGCGTTATCTTCAACAATTCGATCAAACCGTGTAGTCATCGGATCTCCTTTAGTACGGATACGAGTTTTTCAGAGAGTTCATCCACAAAAAAAGGCAATCCGTCGGATTTTAATATGTGAGCATAAATCACTATACCGTGCTGTTTAAGCAGTTTCGCGAACTGACCAGTTGCATTATTTTCGATCGTAATGACTTGTTTGGCATTTCTTAGCGGTGCTAGCTGAGCTTCGCTCAACGGGTAAACCCACGAAAAATGGATCGATGCGATATTTGTATCGTTTATGAATTCGAGTGCTTCTTTGATGATATGCTTTGTGCTTCCCCATCCGACAACGACGATTTCCCCTTCTCCAACTATTTCTGGAAAAATCGCTTCATTGCGGATCAGCTCACCTTTTTTGAGACGTTTGCCGTTTTGCTCGTTGCGTACAGACATACTCTCGGTGATTAATCCCTCTTCGGTATGTTCATCCGAATCGACGAGCACGAAACCCTCTCCGTATCCGGGAATCCCGCGGGGACTGATACCATCATCGCTCAAAGAATAGCGTTTATAGTCCACATCGGTTTTTACGATATGATGAACAGGTTGTTTCGATTCGATATCAAACTGCTCGACATGGAAATAACTGTCCGCCAAATACTGATCGCTCAGTATAATCACCGGAATTTGATACAAATCGGCGAGTTCAAAAGCGCTGCGGGCGAGCTCAAAACACTCTTTCGGATCGCCCGGTGCCAGTACGATGCGGGGAAATTCCCCGTGACCGCTGTAGATGGAGAGTTCCAAATCCCCCTGCTCCGTTCGTGTCGGAAGACCGGTTGCAGGACCGGGACGCTGCGCCAGATAAACAACCATCGGGGTTTCGGTGATCCCGCTGAGACTCAGCCCCTCACCCATCAGGGCAAATCCGCCGCCGCTTGTCGTCGTAATAGATCGTCCGCCGCCGTACCAGACGCCCAATCCCATTTGAAACGCCGCAATCTCATCTTCGGCCTGTTCAACGCAGATACCGAAATTTTGGCTCTGCTTCGCCAAAAAGGTCAATACCCCCGTAGAGGGACTCATGGGATAGCTTGAGATGAAATTGCACCCGCCTGCGATCGCACCGAATCCGACCCCTTCCGTCCCACTCAAAAAGAAATCCTTGGTTTGAGTGGCTGAGAGAGTCGGTTCGATACAGTAGAGACAGCTTCCGTTGTCTTCTCCAAGTTTTGCTCCGATCTCTAACGCTTTGAGATTCACTTCGAGCAGCTCATTAGGGTACATCTCCTCTACAATCCCTCGCAACACTTTCACATCGCATCCGAGCAGTCCGAAAACCAGCGCAGCGGCTATTGTGTTTGAGACGATCGGGCTCCCGATACTTTTGGCCAATGATTCCAAATCATGATCGTAAAACGTGCAGTCGCATTCGAAATTCCCTTTTTTAGCGATTACAAATGTCTCTTTTGTGATCCGATCTTGTGCATGGTAAAAAGCATTGGTGTCCAGAGGAACGAAAATATCCGCTTTATACACGGGCGCATTAACCGGATTCTTCGAGATCCGTATCAGTGTTGTATTGCTGCCTCCGCGCACTCTGGACATAAACTCTTTGGTCGAAAAAGTATAAAATCCCGCTCTCTTGAATCCTTTGGTCAAAAGAGTTTCGATACTTGCGATCCCCTGTCCTGCTTTTCCTCCGATCAATATTGAAACCGAATCTCTCATTGTCTCGCCCCCCAGGTAATTTTTCCGCCGTAATAACCGACGATCGTGACCGAAATAACCGTTAAAAAGATAATAAAGTGATAGATAAACCCGTCTAGCCCTTTTTCAAAAGGGATATTTGAGTTACTAAACATTTGGACTATTGGAACCAATCCGACGAGTAGAGTAAAAAGTGCACCGCTTAATTTGATCATAAAAGGTTTCGATTTGACAAGATTGTAGTTTACCCACCAACTGAAAACTCCCGCAAACAAAGCGAATATTCCCAAAATAGTGGCCATTAAAAAGGAGAGGAATACGGTCTCTTCGTAGGCAACAGAAGGGTGCAGCAAAAACAAGATATCTGCTGCACCGCTGAAATAGTGCAACGCAATGGGAAAATGGACAAGCATCGGATGAGGATGGTAAGCCGCGTACCATTGGCGGTATCGCTCTTTTCGAGCCTCTTTTTCATCTTGCGGAGTTTTACGTGTGGTGGGGATAAAAAGTCCGATAGGTTCAAATTGCTCGAACACCTCATCAGCGTGAGGGGCATCTTCCATTTCGGGCGTCAGATCAATTCCCGCAAAATGTCGTTTAAAATGGGCTCCGTTTTTCCATAATTTGGATGAACTGACATCGTACACTTTCCCTTTGAAAGCGATATAAGCCGGCGCACCGTCTTGACCATTGTATTTTCGAAGCTCTTCCTCGGTAAATTGTTGCATACATCCCCACCCCACAACTTCCTGAATGCTCATAAACAACAAGCATATATTGAACTCTTGTTCTACGATTTAAACGAAACGCTCTCAATCATCAAAGATACTTTAGTCCAGATTGGTAAACGAAATGTTATGCAGTACCCAACTCTATTTGTTTTTCGATAAACACATTTGTATTCAATGCCGCCGCACTTCTTCGGTAACTGTTTAAAAGACATTTATTCAGTTCCCTCTCCGATAAATCGAGTTCAAGTATAATCGAACTGATCATATTCAAATTGTTCTTTTCGATAGCGATCGACAGTTCCAAAAGACGTCCTATAACCCCTTTTTTTTCGAGGAGTGCCGTGATAATAGTATTGTCAATCGTGATCTGTTCCATGAGTTTCCGATAGCTTTCATGAAACATGATTTCGCTGATAGAGAGCATACCCGTAATATACGCCATATCTGAAAAACGGGTACTGTGTTTGATCGTATGGGCCAATTCTTCCATCAAATACGCTCTTTGCAATGCCTGCTGCGTTATCTGCATTGCATGCGTATTGCTTTTGGATCCATCGGATTTTGCATCGGCATAATACATGAGTTCCAGCCATGAACTCAAACGCTCACGCCCGATCAAAAGCAATGCTTGCTCTATCGATGAAATAGAATCATAAATGAGCCCCTCATTAATTTGAATAAATTTTAAAAGATTAATCGTCAGATACGGAGAGGTATCGAATGCTGCCATGAGTTTTTCCAATGACGCATTTGTCTTGAGCAAATAGATCAAATCAAGCAACAGTGTATTGTCCGGATCAAAATTCTCTTTTGCCAACAGATCCGGTATACTGAAATAATAACCCTGAAAATAATGGAAATCGTATGATTTGGCTTTTGTAAAACTCTCTTCATCTTCAATCTTTTCCGCAATAAACTTACATTCATAATGTTTCAGCGAAGCGAGAATTTTATCTGATCCATCAGGATGGTTGATATCGATTTTAATATAATCAATCACTTCTATCAAAGAGTGAAAATGACGGATAAACTCTTTTTCGGAGCTGTAATGATTAAGAGCAAAGCGGTACC
>NZ_JAQTQR010000052.1 GCF_028712165.1 Sulfuricurvum sp.
TAAAGGTCGAAAAACTGCATTCTATTTTGGCACAGAATGAATCTCTCTCCTATCAGGGAGCACAGTTTTTAGCGGACAGGGCAGGTGATCTTTTAGCCGCTCATATCGTTTTGGATGAAGAGTGGTTCGATCGGTTTTTTCCACTTTATCCTGTGCAACTGGCATCAAATCCGACATTGAGTGAACTGATGCAAGAGACGTTGATGCAGAGCGAAAATGAAGAGGTCTTGAATGTATTGGGATCAAACAGTGCTTTGAGCTCGATACGATGTGCTTATCTTCAGTCGTTAGGCCGTTTTTCGGCTGCATTGGCAGCGAATCCGTCATTATCGGATAAGATTTTAGTAGAATTGTCCCAAAGTAACGATCCTTCCATTTTAGCGGCACTTGCTGCCAACCCTGCAACTCCGATTGAGGTGCTATATCAGCTTTCACTGGATCAAAGGTTTGAGCGGAGCGTTAAAACAAATCCGACGTTCGGGAAACACATACAAACTCACAACATAGGATGGAGCTGATGCGCACCAAAGATACGATAGAGACGATGAGTTCCTTGATCGATTCGAAGATACCGACGTTCCTATGGGGAGCACCCGGAATCGGGAAATCTTCCATCATCAAACAAATCGCCCGTGATAACGGTATTGAGTGTATCGATCTGCGTCTCTCCTTAATGGACCCGACCGACCTCAAAGGGATACCGTTTTATGAGAGAGATTCGCACAGTGCATTGTGGGCGCCTCCATCATTTTTACCGCGGGAGGGGAGAGGAATCCTTTTCCTCGATGAGCTCAACTCCGCCGCCCCTGCCGTGCAGGCTTCGGCATATCAGCTGATTTTGGATCGAAAAGTGGGAGAATATACTCTTCCTGAGGGATGGGCAATTGTTGCTGCGGGTAACCGCGAGGGAGATCGCGGGGTCGTGTATCGTCTCCCTTCTCCTTTGGCAAACCGATTTGTCCATATCGAGATGGAAGTAAACGCTACCGATTGGCGGGACTGGGCACTTAGCCGAGGGATCGATGAGCGGGTTGTCGCCTATATCGGATTTAAAAACAGTGCGCTGTTTGGGTTTGACCCGCTCAAAAATGAACGGAGTTTTGCAACACCACGCAGCTGGGAAGCGGTTCATACCATCTTGAAGAGTTCATTATCCAAAACATTGTGGCTGGAAGCAATCAGCGGGGCGGTGGGTGAAGCTGCTGCCGTTGATTTTTTAGGTTTTTGTCAGGTGATGGACAAGCTCCCCGACGTGGATGCAATTTTAGGAGGTGAAGAGGCGGATGTGAGTGACGATCTCTCTACCCTCTATGCTCTCGCTTCTGCGCTGGTATCGCGTATCCTCGTATCACCGTCGGATGAGGCGGTTTCGAATGTATTGCGTTACAGTCTGAAACTCAAAAACGAGTTTGCGGTCATGATTATTCAAGACCTTCAGCGCCAAGGAGTTGCGATGGAACATCTCGATGCCTTCGGCGAATGGGTAGAGGCATACGCCTATCTGTTATGATCGATTTTTCTCCACTCAAAGCCAAACTTCTTCTCGATTATCCGTTTTTTGGAACAATAGCCTCGGGGATGGAGATGGTGCTGAACGATAACATCGAGAGTTTCGAGACACGTGAGAACACGATTCAATACCGTGAAGCTTACATAGAGCCTCTCAATGCTGATGAGCGTCTATTCGTATTGTGTAACGGTGCATTGCATGAAGCCCTCTCCCATACGCTACGGCGCGGAAATCGGAGTCCGTGGCTCTGGGCAATGGCATGTGATTATGCGATCAATGCGCTCCTGATCGATAACGGTTTTACCCCCCCTCCACAAATCACCTACGACAAACGCTTCGGAACTCTCAGTACCGAAGAAATCTATGCAGAGCTCGCACTGGAGTTTTTGGATCAGGAACAAAATGACCGAGACAGTGATGATCGCAGAGACGGTGAAAGTGCGGATGAGAAACTTTCCCGCGCTCAGCGTGAACGTCGCACACACGAAGCGATGGAAAAAGACGATCCACTCTCCGAGGCATTTGCACGACAGTTCGGGTTACAAGCCAAAAGTCGGATCGATTGGAGAAGTGAATTACGCGATTGCATCGGCGGGTACTATATCAGTGATTACACCCTGATCCCCCCTTCTAAAAAACTTCTCTACGAGGGGATCTATCTTCCCGGAGCGACGTCGCGTCATTTGGAAATCGCTATTGCGATCGACAGTTCCGGTTCGGTGGATGAGGCTCTTCTATCTCAGTTTATCGTTGAGGTTGAATCGATTACGGAATTGTTCGGTTCCTACAGCATCGATCTGATTGTGTGTGATGATCGTGTGCGCAGCCATCAACGCTTTGAGAACGGAGAGAGTATCTCTTATCTTCTCGAAGGGGGAGGGGGAACCGATTTTAATCCGGTCTTTGAACTGATCGAGTCATGGATGCACCGTCCGAAAGTTCTCCTCTATTTTACCGATTTAGATGGCAAGTTCCCCCCTTATGAACCGCCGTATGAGGTACTTTGGATTGCGCCGCAACAGAGTGATGTTCCGTTTGGCCGGGTGATTGTATTAAAGGATGAAAATGGTTGAAAATGCATTAAATATTTTAGAAACTTCCAACCTCTTCATTACCGGCGGTGCCGGTTCGGGCAAAACGACACTTACCCGTGCGCTGATCGACGATGCGGTACAAAAAGGGAAATCAGTTGCCCGTCTCGCTTCGACGGGGATGGCGGCAACACTCATCGGGGGACAGACGCTTCACAGTTTTTTTGATCTGGGGATTGCCTCTACCCAAGAAGAGTTGGAGCGCAACGGCAAACTTGACCCTTCCAAAAAAATCATCAAACTGATCCGCTCGATGCAGATCATCGTCATCGATGAGATTTCGATGGTCGGAGCACCTCTGCTCGATATGATCCGTCTACGGCTCTTGCAGGCGGAATTCAGCGGACGGTTGATCGTGGTAGGGGATTTTTTACAGCTTCCCCCTGTGACGCGTGGTAGTGAGCCGATCTATTTTGCGTTTGAGTCTCCGAGCTGGGAGCGTTTTGGTTTTGAGACGATCCATTTGGAAGGTTCCTACCGAACCCATGAAGCGGAGTTTTTGAATCTCTTGGAACAGGTACGTCATGCCCGAATCGATGAAGAGGCGATGGGTGCTCTCGATGCTCTGGTGAGAGAGCTGAACAAAGATATGAGTACCATTACCCTGCTGTTCGGGAAAAATATCAGTGCCCAAAACCACAACCGTTCTCAGTTGGAGCATCTGCACGGTGAAATCATTGAACTCTCCACCTATGTGACGGTTCATGATAAAAAAATGCAGGATCGGGATATCGAGCGCTTCATGAGTGAGAGCCGTATCGAACCTGTTTTGGCACTCAAAGTCGGTGCCCCGATCCTCTTTACCCGTAATGCATGGAATTACTATAACGGCGAACGTGGACGGATCACCTCTATCGAAGAAGATGTTATCTGGATCAAAAAAGCTGATGGGGTGAACGTCAAAGTGGAGAGGGTCGATACGACCAAGACGCGGTGGGTTGAAAAAGGCAACTCTGCAAGCGAAGAGAAACTCATCACTCTCAGTCAGTTTCCGATTACATTGGCTTTTGCGATTACGATCCATAAATCGCAGGGGATGAGTTTGGCCGATTACGTGATCGAGACGAATGAAATCTTTGCCCCGTCGCAGTTTTACGTTGCACTATCCCGTTCCGTATCAGCACATCGTGTGACGTTGATCCGACCGAATCGAGGATGGGAAAAACTTTGTTTCGTCCACCCGAAAGCGAAACGATTTATTGATTTGATGTAAACGCTGATCCGATGATAATACGATAGGAAAACATCACGCTAAATACGGCTGAGAGCAGTGCCACGGCGACCATCATATACATGACGGCGAGTTGATAAGAGATCGCTTGGAGCGGATCGGCACCCGCGAGGAGCATCCCCGTCGTAATCCCCGGAATATGGATAATTCCTACCGTCTGGAGCATATTGAGTGTCGGGATCATCGACGCTTTGACGGAAGCTTTGGAAGCAAATGATAGAGCCTCTTTCATCGGCGCACCGAGTGCCACCATCCCCTCGATCGTCTCTATCGTATTTTTCACCTCGGCACGAAACCGTTCAATACTCTGAGAATAGACATTCAGCGCATTTCCGATAATCATCCCCCCGATAGGAATCATCTCATGGGGTACCATATGGATAACTCCAAACGCCATCATTGATAAAAAGACAATTCCCGAAGAGGCTCCGAGGCTAAAGAAAGCGATTTTAAAACTGTGTGCTCCGAGAGGTGCACGTTTTTTGGCGGTATAAGCTCCAAACGTTACCATCCCCAGCAGGACAAAAAACAGCAGTGATGGATGCGATAGTTTAAAGAGATAAACAAGAGCATAACCGAGTAATCCCAACTGTACCATTGCCAGAATCGAGTTAGTGAAGATCATTTTCTCCAACCCGAACTGTTCGCGGCGCGAATACCATAGGGCAAAGACGATGAGAAGGTAGGAAGCTAAAAAAGAGTATTGCATTTATTCTGTGTTTTCTAAAAAACTATCAACTACCGCTACTTTATTACGCCCTGTTCTTTTTGCTTCATAGAGTGCATTATCCGCAAGTTTAAGTGCTTCTGACACACTATTAACCAAAATAGTCTCAGGATGATAGATACCGATACTGATAGTTATAGTAAAAGTAAGATCATTATAGTCAAAATGATGTTCTTGAATACGTTGACGAATTTTTTCACATTTTGCAATCACTTGCTCTTTGGTAATACGATTAAATATAATTACAAACTCTTCTCCGCCTGCACGGTAAACGCTGTCTTGAGGCCGAACAGTGTCTAAAAAGATTTCGGCCAACTCACATAATACAAAATCTCCCGCATCATGCCCGTAGGTGTCATTGATTTTTTTGAACCAGTCAATATCGAGCATAACAACGGCATAGGAACTTTTGTAGATATTTTGATGATCGATCAGTTCTTGAAGCTCTTTTTCCATATTGAGTCGGTTTTTTAATCCGGTTAACGGATCGTGCGAAGCTAAATGGGCAAGTTTTTCATTTGCTATCGTCAAACTGTTCGTACGGATTTTGATCTCTTCTTGAAGATTATGTTCATGCCATACTATTTTTTGGAAAAGCGTTGCCATTTTATGGGCCATCGGCTGGAAGATGAAGATAATTTCCAGCAACAAGGTAAACAGAGTGATTATCCAGACTACCAATAGCATTGTTTGTACATTGGAAATATTGGAATCACCTTCAATTTGACTGTACAGTACTGCCATATTCAAATCCCCCATCAGAGCGTTGGAAGATTTGATGATCTTATTGGAAATTACTTCAGCTTCTGTTCGTGATTTGGAATGAATTAATTTTACCGCTAATGCTGTGTAGGCATTGACCCGGTCTTTGAGATGATTTTTATCAAAATAAAGGTTATGGAGCGTTGATGAAAGTGGTATTTTTTTTTCAGGGTATATCTCTCCGGATGAGAGTTTTTCATTTTCAAGTCGCATTTCATTGGCAGTATTTTCCAAAACGGTTTGTATCTCAATGCTTTTACGACTGTTTTTTTGATAAAATGAACTTAAATAGAGTTGTGAATACAAAGCAATATGCTGTGAGAGAGTTCTTTGTTTCCCGGATATATTGATGATGTATGCAGTTGTTTCACTGCTTTTAAGAGCTGTGGTAAGAAAGTAAAAAGTAGTGCTGGAAAGGATTACAAGCAATGAAACAGCGATAAGATAGTGTTGCGTAAAACTGTACTTAATCTCTCTCGATTGCATTATTCTTCTCTGTGCTTTAAAATGATCTATCATATCATAGAAAAGTAATGGTTTTTACAAAAAGTTGTTGAAAAGTACTGAAAGAGAATGAGGCTCGAAAAAGATTTTCCCCAAGAGGGGAAAAGAAAATTATAACTCTTCTGCGTGAGCCGCAAGATATTCAGCAACACCTTCAGTGCTTGCTTTCATACCAGCATCACCTTTTGCCCAGCCTGCAGGACAAACTTCACCGTGCTCATTTGTGAACAACATTGCGTCGATCATACGAAGCATTTCGTCGATGTTACGTCCGAGTGGAAGGTCATTGATAACCGCGTGACGAACCGTTCCGTCTTTATCGAGCAAGAATGATCCGCGTAATGCGACAGAATCACCTAGTAACACATCGTAATCACGAGAAATTTGTTTGTTAAGGTCTGCTACCAATGGATAACGAACTTGACCGATACCACCTTGGTTTACCGGAGTGTTTTTCCATGCAAAGTGGCTGAATTGTGAGTCAACCGATACACCGATAACATTGATACCGCGAGCAGTAAACTCATCAAGACGGTGATCGAAGGCGATAATTTCAGACGGACAAACGAAGGTAAAGTCCAACGGGTAGAAAAACAATACGGCACCTTTTTCGCCGAGGTTTTCGTATAAGTTGAAGTTGTCAACGATTTGGTTGTTCCCAAGAACGGTAGTAGCAGTAAAGTCAGGAGCTTTTTTTGTAACGAGCATGTGATTTCCTTGTGTGGTTTTAAGTAATGTAGGGAAATTGTAACACACGAAGATTAATTGAAATAAGTTACAAGAAAGTAACCGTAAATTCTAAAGGAAAATTTTTATTATTTAGATTTCTCCGTTCGTGGTGAGCAAGTCGAACCATGAACGGAATTAAATTACACTATAGCGCGTACCGCGATGGCAGCATCGACCATATTTTTGAGAGAAGCTTCACTTTCACTCCAACCACGAGTTTTCAGTCCGCAGTCAGGATTGATCCAAAGCTGATCGCTCGGAAGTACTTCGAGGAGGGCATGGATTTGGGTTTCCATCTCTTGTACACTCGGTACACGCGGGGAGTGAATATCGTAGACTCCCGGTCCGACTTCTTGAGTGTATCCCACATCGGCAAATATCCGTAAAAGGCGATTGCCGCTGCGAGAAGTTTCGATTGAGATCACATCAGCATCCATCGTCTCTATCGTGTTGATAATATCGGTAAACTCACTGTAACACATATGGGTATGGATTTGGGTATCATCGTTCGCTACCGCTGTGCTGAGTAAGAAACTTTCTAAAGCCCATTTCTCATAATCATTACGATTTTCATTGCGTAACGGATACCCTTCTTTGAATGCCGCTTCGTCGACTTGGATCATTTTAATTCCAGCATTTTGCAGATCATCCACTTCGTCACGGATAGCCAAGGCAACTTGGGTTGCGCTCAGGCTTCGGGGCTGATCTTCTCGGACGAAGCTCCAGTTGAGAATCGTTACTGGACCGGTGAGCATCCCTTTCATCGGACGTGTTGTGAGATTTTGGGCGTAGGTGCTCCATTGAAGTGTCATAGGATGAGGGCGGCTCACATCTCCATAAAGCAGTGGCGGCTTGACGCATCGGCTTCCGTAGCTTTGTACCCAGCCGTTCGTGCTAAAAGCAAATCCACAAAGTTGTTCACCGAAATACTCTACCATGTCATTACGTTCAAATTCGCCGTGAACCAATACGTCCAAGCCGATTGATTCTTGGAACTCGACACATTGGGATATTGCCACTTTCATTGCATATTCGTATCTCTCTTTTGAAATTTGCCCTTTTTTATATTCCTGACGTGTTTTTCGAATATCAGCAGTTTGGGGGAAGGAACCTATAGTTGTTGTAGGGAGCATAGGGAGTGAAAAAAATTCACGTTGAAGGATCTGACGTTTGCTAAAAGGGCTATGCCGTTTGAAATCATCAGGTGTCACTGTAGTGAGCCGATGTTGCACTGCATGGTCAATAGCCGCTTTTGGATGTGCAGAGACAGTAATCACGGTATCGTTAAAAAAGGCTTTAGAAAGTACAGAGAGTTCAGTCAGTTTCTCTTCGGCAAACGATAAGAGTTCTTTTATTTCTAAAGGAAGGAGCAATTCATGTTTGATACTGTAGGGTACGTGCAAAAGTGAGCATGAGATGCTGAGGCCTAAGCGCTCTTTAGGAATATAGCGTTCAATCTTATGCAAACGTTTGAGTGAGGTTTGAAGGTCATTTTTCCAGACGTTGCGTCCGTTGATAATTCCTATACGAATATATTTATCACTTTGACCTAAAATTTCGAGTGAATTTATATTTTTTTCACCATGGATAAAATCGAGATATAACCCGTAAATCGGAGTATGAACTAAAACTGCGGTTGCTTCATTGGAGTGTTCAAAGTAGGTTGCTACCCAAAGTTTTCCCATTGTACCCAACCGATCGTAGGCGATTTTGAGAAGCGACAGGTCGCTCGGTGTCGGATCACATACCAAAGAGGGCTCATGAACGATGATTTCGGCAGCAAGCGGCTGCAGTGCTTCGAGTAAAGCGGCGTATTGATCCAAAAGGGGATCAAACAAAGCTGCACGTACCTCTTCGGAACATTTCGAGAGTGCTAAAAAGGTGAGCGGCCCGATAAGATGGATCGTCCCTTTAAAACCGCATGATTGTGCTTCACGGTATTCGTCGATGATTTTTTTCGGATTAATAGTTCCAAATCGGAACCCTCCATGAAGTTCCGGGACGAGGTAATGATAGTTGGTATTAAACCATTTTGTCATCTCCATCGCCGTATGGGTTTCATCTCCCCGTGCCATTGTAAAATAACGGCGTATAGGATCAACTATATCACTGAAACGTTCAGGCTCGGCACCGAGTGTAATCAGCAGATCAAGCATGTTGTCATAGAGACTAAAGTCATTGATAGCGACATGTGTGATCTCTGCGTTTTGCTGCAATTTCCAATGGCGAAGTCGTAACTCAGCCGCTACGCTATTTAATTCATCAAAGCTGATTAAGCCTTTCCAGTAGTTTTCCAATGCGATTTTTAATTCTCTTTTTTCTCCGATACGGGGAAATCCGAGCACTGCTATTTTGTTATACATATTTTTTCCTTGTGTATATAGTTCGTTTTATGTTCGTGGTGAGCTTGTCGAACCATGGACAATTCTCTTCGACAGGCTCAGAGTGAACGGACTAAAATGGTGTTGATTAATACAAAAAAGAAAACATTAGCGGCGGTGAAGAGTCGGTAAGCAAATAGCGGAATAAAAAACGGAGTTTTGGACGCAAGGTGGATAAATGCAGTGCGCACGCCGTGCGACGGCGGAAAAAACAGTTACAGTGGCACTGGCAGCGGGAAACTTTTGGAGTAAAAGGCTCTAACGCTTCGAGGAGGAGATCGAGTTCATCAGGGGGAGATTCATCGATACTTTCATCAGCGGAAAATGAGCGGTAAGAGTGACAGGTTTGGATGCGTACGGCACGATTATGCAGTGTCGCAGCATTGACGGTAGCGGTAATCGCTTGAAGCGAAAAATAACGTCCCTTAAACCCTTTTGCCATAGTATCCTCAAAAAATTATTGGTGGAATTATACATCAAGATATAGCTATAATCGCATTATGATAACCTTTAAACATCTCTTCTCCATGATGCTCCGATACAAACGTTCTCTCTTGTGGGGAAACATCATCGCAATCCTCGCGACCCTCATCTCGATTCCTATCCCTCTATTGATTCCGTTAATGGTCGATGAGGTACTCCTCAAAAAAGGGGGGAAAATCACCGAAACGATCGACTGGTTCACCCCTGCTCACGAGCCGCTTATTTATATAGGTATTGTATTAGCCGTGACGATCAGTTTACGATTTGTTTTTTTTATCCTCAGTGTTGTATCGCAGCGTTTTTTTATTACTCTTTCTCAAGAGCTGAGTTTCACAATACGAGTCCGTGCATTGGAACATCTTAAACACGTTTCGATGAGTGCCTATGAACGACTGGGAAGCGGCAAGGTTATTACGCATCTTATTACCGATATCGATACCATCGAGCAGTTTTTAGGGAGTGCACTTTCAAAATTCATTGTTTCGGTGGCAACTCTCATCGGAGTAGCAACAGTATTGATTTGGATTAATCCGCTATTTGGTATTCTTATTCTCATTTTTCAACCTGTAATTATGATTGTAACACGTAAAATATCGGGTCGGGTCGGAGCACTTAAAAAAGAGCAAAACCGCACGATTGGCGAGCTTTCCGATACGTTGACCCAGATGTGTGATCTTTTCGGACAAATCCGTGCAAGCAACAAAGAGGAACGTTTCATTGATAACGCAATCGATCAGTCGAAACAGCTGCGTCAAAGCGCGAGTGAATATGGAATCAAAGCTCTCATGGGAGAACGTTATTCGTACACGCTTTTTTTGAGCGGGTTTGAGATTTTTCGTGCATTAGGTCTGGTTATGGTACTCTATTCCGATCTCAGTATCGGATTGATGTTCGGGATTTTTGGCTATCTGTGGTTTATGATGACTCCGGTGCAGGATTTGCTCTCGATGCAGTACAGTTTTGCGAACGCTAAAAATGCCCTTGCACGGCTGAATGAACTTTTGTCTCTACCTTCCGAACCAATTTTTTTAGCCACTGAAGAGTCGTTTGAAGAGACAAAGTCGCTTTCTATCCAAACACGGGATTTGGTTTTCGGATACAGTGAGGATGAACCGGTGTTAAAGGGGCTAAATCTTGATATCCCATCCGGCAGTACCGTAGCCATCATCGGTGCGAGCGGAAGCGGTAAAAGTACCCTCTCTCAACTCTTGGTCGGTTTTTATCCTCCAACATCAGGAGATATCCTCTATAACGGGGTAAACGTAGAGAAAATCGGTTTTTCGCGTGTACGGGATGAAGTATTTGTTGTTTTGCAGCAGCCGTTAATGTTTAATGACACGCTTCGATTTAATCTTACTATGGGCGATCCGATCAGTGACGATGAGATAGATAAAGCGTTGTGTATAGCCCAGCTTGGTGAATTTGTCTGTACTCTTCCGATGGGATTGGACACGCAGGTGGGGAAATTCGGTATTCGTCTCTCCGGAGGACAGCGTCAGCGACTCTCTATCGCGCGGATGGTATTGGCTAATCCGAAAGTGGTGATTTTCGATGAATCGACGTCGGCGCTTGATGTCCATACCGAGAGTGCACTGTTTGAGGCATTGGAGACATTTTTGAGCGATAAAACGGTAATTATTATTGCCCATCGTCTCAGTACGGTAACTCGTGCCGATTATATTTACGTATTGGAAAACGGTATTATTCTCGAGGAGGGGACTCGTGAAGTCTTAGAGGCTAAAGACGGCAGTTTTACCCGTTTTATACATTCTCAACACACTTAAGGATATTTATATGCGGCAAAATAATTTTTTACGGTGGATCGGAGCAGGGGCATTTGTTCTTATTATATGGCTTTTTTTACCTTTCTTAAAAGGTTTTTTTGTTGCATTACTTCTTGCAATGGCAGTTTCTCCTGTCAATAAAATTGTTAGAGATAAAATCGCTTCCTATAAACGATTAAACAACTTTGCGTCTGTGATATCCTCTGCTATTGTGACGTTGGGACTTGCACTTATCATTTTTGTGCCTATTGCTTTGTTCTTATTTCAACTGCTTGATCATCCCGCCAATACGATGGGACTTATTCGAACCTTCACAAATCAAGTGGATTCGATTAGCAGCCATCTCCCTTCCTATTTGTCTTGGCTAAAAGACCCTCTTGATAACGGGATTGCTCTTTCTAAGCAGCACAAAGATGAGATTATCGCATTTTTGGCCGGATGGATGGGTAATGGGCTAAAAACTTTTATGGCGATGCTCGGAGAGATGGCGATGATTGTCATTTTTTTCTTTTTCTTGATGTGGTACGGTCGAAGTTTAATCCTCTTTCTTCTTCCGATAATCCCTCTAAAACGCTCGATCAAGCGAGAATTTTTAGATGAAATGACGACAATGATCGCCGTAGTATTTTATACGTTGGTTGGAGTGATGATTGCCCAAGGATTGGCATTTGGAATATTTATCGCTTTTTTTGATGGATACAACGCGTTATTGCTCGGTTTCCTAACCGGAATTGTAGCGATTATCCCAGTAGTGGGTACTGCATTAGTCTGGGTTCCGGTTGCAGTAAATGAGTATTTTAAAGGGAATATTATGAATGTTCTCCTTATCTCAATCTATTCTTATGCAATGATGGCATTTTTTATCGATAACATTGTAAAACTGGTAATTTTAAATTTTGTAAATCGCACGCTAAGTCGAGGGAAACGCCGTATCAATGAATTTGTGATCTTTTTTGCAATAGTGGGTGGATTGGCAACATTCGGATTTTGGGGAGTGATATTGGGACCTGCCATTGTCGCCTTTGCCGTAACAACACTGCGGACAATGCGGAAAACGAATCGTATCATCCTCCCCTGAAAGAGAGGAATGTAACGTTTAGACAGCTTTGAGTGCCTGCATTTCCTCACGGAGGGTATTAAGCTCTTCGGTCAGACGTGCGATCTCATCTTCTTTTGTCTCTTCGTTTGTACTATGAGTATAGCGTTGAACGGCTGATTGAAATGTATGTGTCAAATGATCGAGCTGATCTTTTGCTTTTTCGATCCATTCATGTTGATCAAAGTGGAGGTTATCTTCCATGTCTTCGATTTTTTCCAAAATCTCATCTTTATGTTTAAACGCGTAATACGCAGCAGCACCGCCGATGGCAGCGCCGACGACGAAACTTAGAAGTGTGTTTTGTTGGTTCATTTTTATTCCTTTGTTAGTTGGATTTTTTCTTGAAAAATTGTGAAAGTGCACCGATAGCGAGTGTACCCAGTGTTACTTTTGCAATTCCGTTTGAAGCTTTAAGTGCAAGCGATTTCGTTTCATCATGAAGAAATGCGATTAATGCGTGCAGTTCATGCAAGGACATTAATGATTTTTCAGTGACTAAACGTGTTTCACCTTTGAGTTGACCGAGTAACTCGCTCACATCCTGCAATGTGACCACCGCTTTACCGGAAATGAAACTAAGCTCATTTTCTACATGCCCGATAAACTCATGTATTTTATGCATTGTTTTGATCGAATTGATTCCGATAAAAACGATAACAAGGGTTATAAACATCATACATATCGCGATAATCCCGACAAATAAAGTAAGTAGCTGTTGATCGCTCATTATTATTGCTCCTTTCGCGATAATCCCAATTATACACCTTCTTTTCTATAAATTAGTAAATCATTTTTTTATTTATAATCGTTACACTATTTTATTATTTTAAGTATATAAAATATATACTTTTAATATTCAATAAATATATAAGGCATATCTATGATACTAACATTGTCCCATCAAAAAGGGGGTGTCGGAAAATCAACCGTTGCGTGGAATCTCGCGGTTTCTTTTTCGAAAATCATCGATGTCAGGATTATTGACCTCGATACACAGCGCTCTCTAACCGTGACCAATGCTCTGCGACAAGAGCAGGGATTAAATCCTATTACAATGCTTCATTTTAATACAGCCGAAGAGTTGGCAGAATATGCACAAAATGATTCAGACGATATTCTTACTATTATTGATTCGGGAGGATTTGACAGTGCGTATAATCGTGTGGCTATCATTGCTTCGGATTTACTGATCACACCGGTGAGTGATAAACCGTTCGATTTGATGGGATTACAAAAGTATGAAGAGATACTCAAAAGTCTTTCGGAGATCCAAGGTGAAATAGTAAAAACGCACGTTTTATTCAACAACATCAATCCCGCAATGAAACGATTTGGAGATCTGATAGAATTTATCTGTATGTCCGAACATTTTGAACTTCTAACCTCTATTTTACGTCAACGTGTCGATATCGCCCATTCGGTCGGCGAGGGGAAAAGTATCAAGGAATATCGGATCTTTAGCCGTGCCGATCAGGAAATGGATGAATTATTCGATGAAGTAAAATCCATTCTCAATATAAAATAAATATTTAAAGTATATATAAAGGATATGTTATGGCAAAAAAAAGTTTTCTTCAAAACATTGAAAAGGTTAAAAGCTCCGCAGCTATGAGCGAAAGAGAAGAACGAAAACAAGAGGATAAAGCGAAAAAAAAGAAACTCATTACAATTCCTGTTGAATGGGACGATATTATCCGCAAGTTTCATGGAGGAACCGTAAGTGCATATATATTGATAGCTTTACAAGAGAGAATGCAGAAAGACGGATTACTGTAATAAACAAGTAATCAGACAGTCAACAATTTAGTATATTAGGAATTAATTTGTGTTAATACGTTATACTTTGCAACGTATTTTTTATTGAATCAAAAATTACAATTTTAAAGAACTGAAAAAACAAAGGGTAGCATGTGAAGAGTACGTTTTATCTCATTACCGCAATCGGACTACTTATAAGTGGGTGTTCAACTACCACATATAAAATGTTAGATGACAATGGAAGTGTAAATCGCACTGTTGCAGACACTGAATACAATCAAGAAACATCATTTGAGTGGAAAATTGCCAAAGGCGATCGGCTTGAAATAAGTGTTTCTAACCAATCGTCGTCAAATGGGAACGATCAGTTAAATGTATTACTGCAAAATACATCACGTTATCAAACGCGAGATGGGACAGATGGATTCTTAGTACCAACGGATGGAGCGGTTCGTTTACCTCTGGTAGGAGCTGTGAAAGTTTCAGGATTGACTGAAACTGAAGCTACTGAAAAGCTGACAAATGAGTATAAAAATTATCTAAAAAATCCTTACGCTGTTGTAAAAATATTGAACCAAAAACTTTTCGTATTAGGTGAAGTAAATAAGCCAGGTGTCGTTCAAGTAACGAATGGGACAATGTCGTTGTTTGAAGCTTTGGCTTATTCCGGAGATTTGACGAATGATGCAGAAAGGACGAATGTCAAAATTATACGCGGAGGGTTACGTAAACCACTTGTGCGAGAGATAAATTTAGCCAATATCCCGCAGATGCAACTAACAAGTTTAATTCTCCAGCCAAATGATATAGTATATGTTCAGCCCCGTGATATGAAAGCTTACAATGTGGCATTTAAAGAGCAAATGCCATTTTTTGAGATGCTTTCTTCAATGTTAGCACCTTTTGTTAGTTATACCTCAATAAAGAATGGAAAAGCCGTAGATGTCTTCTTATTCAAATAATTCTGAGTCAAAACAAAAAGTTGTTCATGACGGGATGGAGTTGCAAGATATTGCTACTCTCCTGATACGGTATAAAGTTTCTATTGTTTCAGTCGCACTGACAATATTTCTCATAACAACATTATTTGCTGTATTTAAAAGTAATGTATATCAAGCCGATCTCAAAATGCAAATACAAGCTGATTCTGGAAAAGGTAGTAGTGAAGCAGATGATCTAATTGCAAAAGCTTGGGGCGTTCAATCTAGCAATCTTCAAAATGAAATTGCTATTATTCAATCTAGGTCACTCATCCAAAAAGCACTTGAGCATCTAGAAATAGGAACGCAATATTATGTATCAAATGGATTTAAAACAGTTGAACTCTATAAAAGTTCTCCTTTTCAAGTTTCGTATGAATATGTTTCAAAACGGGCTCAAAATTCAGTATTTAAAGTCAAACAAATAAATCAAAATGAGTTTAAATTAACGATCGAACCATCATTAAAGACCAAAATTATTACTTTCATACGTACATTGCTTGGCGGAGTCCCTGAAGAAGAAAAACCGATCTATTTTTCTCAAACTTCTTCATATGGCTCAACTGTCTCTAGTCCTGATTTTAAATTGACAATTGCAAAAACAGGGGAAATGGAGGATAAAAATTACTTTTTTACAATTACACCGAATGAGGAAATGTATGATGTCATTCAGCTCTCATTAACTGTCTCTGAAGCCTCAGTATCAGATCCAATGGCAGGTCCGGGCAATATATTAATGCTTAGTTATAAAGATGGTATTCCTACACGTGCGGAAGAGATTCTGAATGCATTGGCTGAGGCATATACAGATAGAAGTGTTGAAGTAAAAGAAGCTGCAGCCAAACAAAGATTAAAGTTTATTGATGAACAACTTGTATCTATTAATAACTCACTGCAAAATTCTGCTACACATCTTAAAGATTATAAAACGGAAAAAGTGGTTATAGACCTTAATGATAAGGCACGAATTGCCTCGTCAAAGCTTGATCAACTTGAAACAAAACTTTCCGATCTTGATATGCAGCAAAGTGTATTAAAAAATTTATTAAATTATCTAAATAGTAATAAAGAAATAACCGGGATAGATGTTGGTGCTACCGATATAGCAACTTCACCGATTCTTTCATTGATTGATAAAATACAGGCGGCAAATACACAATATTCGTCTCTAGTGGTTGAGTATACGGAAAAGCATCCTGCCGTTATACAGATTAAACAGCAAATAGCTTCTTTAAAAGCTAGCCTACGCGGAACACTTGAGAGTAGTTTACGTGGTATTGATCAGAGAAAAGATACATTAAACGAGATTATTAAAGCAAACAGAGAGGCTCTTGAAGGAATGCCAGAGGAAGAACAGCAACTTTCTGAGCTGACACGAAATTTTATGGTTAATGATAAAGTTTTCCAATATCTTTTAGAAAAAAGGATTGAGACGGCTATTTCTAAATCGTCTACGGTCTCAGGGGTACGTGTTATTGATAATGCACTTACGAATGCTCAACCAGTAGAACCGAAACGGTTACTTATTATTGCTATCGGATTGATATTAGGAATAATTTTAGGATTAGCCCAAGCCTTTATAAGAAACTTACTTGCTAATACAATACAGAGTATGGGAGATTTAGTAAAATATACAGATTTACCACTTTATGCAACACTTCCCTTGTACGGTGCGAAAAAGACATTGTACGAAGATTCATTGCGTGTACTACTAACTAAACTTGAGTTTATGCCAAAAAAACCCCAGATAATAACGATTACGTCATCGGTTCAAGGAGAAGGGAGAACTACAACGTCATTAGAGTTTGCTTCTATTATTGGTAAAAGCGGAAAAAAAGTAATTATATTAGATATGGATATGAGAGGATCGGGAATAAATAAAAAATTAAATTTAGATAACAAAGGGATCAGTTCATTTCTTAATGGATCATCTCAACTAGAAGAAGTCGTTCATAATATTGCACCAAATACCTTTGTAATTGCATCCGGGACAACACCGTTAAATCCGTATGAATTGATTATGTCGAATGAATTCGAGTTACTTCTAAAACGTTTGAAAAGTGAATATGACTATATTATTCTTGAGTCTCCTCCAGCAGGTCTTGTTGCTGATGCATTAGTTCTAATGCGGCTTTCTGATTTATGTTTGGTTGTATTTAAAGCGCAATACTCTAAAAAAGATTTTATATACAATATGAATCGGTTTGTAGATGAACATAATTTGAATAATGTTGGACTTCTTTTAAATGGATTGGAACTTAAAAAAATTCGTCCATGGCTGAGAAAGTAAGTGATTTTTTTATCAGTAATAAACATGTGTTATAGTTTTACTAAGTTTATGAAATATTGAAGGTGTAAAATGATAAATAAAAGTACGAGAAATGGATTTAAAATATCTTTAGTGGATATAAAAAAAATATTTTTTTTACTTATCATTGGAGTTTTCCTCTCAGCATGTGGCGGAGGTGGAGGCGGAGATAGTACACCAACTACAACAACTAATACTGCAAGTAGCGTCATAACAGGTGACAGTTATGGAAGCAGTGTTAGCACGGGTGTCCGTGCTGATTATAATGTAGCTGTATCTGATGATGTAATTGTCGGTGCAAAATTACTCGCTACAGCCTATGTAAGTATTAACGGCCTTAATTATCGGATACCTGTGTGTGATAGTTTTACTGAGCTTGGAGAAGGAAAATATACCTTAAACAATTGTAGTCAAAAACCTGAGTACATTTTTGCTTTTGGTGGATTTATGGATTCAGATGGCAACGGGGCATTGGATAACAATGAATCGATGCAATTTTCACCTTTGATACTTAATATGGCATCACAAAGTTTACAAAATGATACTAGCAGTTTTGCTGTTACTCCAATAACTACCTTGATTTCTGAAGTTGATCGAGCTACAACAAATATATTAATTAATAAGATGGGATACAATGCATCTAACGTCGCCAGTACGGCTTTATTCTTTGGTGTAAATGATGGTAATAAATTGCTGCGCCATGCTTTTAATGCATTATTCAGCAGCTGTGTAGACAATGGTTTAAAAATACAAGAATTTTCTCCAGAACTTGTTGGATTAATCAATGCTTCAAGTTACACGGGCATAGAAGCCATAAAAGATGCTATTAATACTATTGCTGCAAATCCAGCTGCCTATGAAGCTGAATACGGTAAATCACAGTTACAATCATTTTTAAATGATAGTAGGGTTCAGTCGATACAAACAAGTGATGATGCAACGATACTTACAAAATTATTGGCTAAAAAAACACGTCTAGGGAAATTACGTATCATTGGAAATGTGAACAGCTATTTGAAAGGTAACAATATCATAGATAATGCAACTGTTACAATGTATATAGATGCTAATACGACCCCTATAGCAACAGCAGCGACAGACCGATATGGCAAATACAGTTTTGAGATTGATGAAACGGCTATACCTAAAGGTGTATCATTGATTTTAGTTGCTCAGAAAAATAATATTAAACTTACATCATCTTTTAAATCAGATGCATTATGGAGTCGTCGAATAAATAATTCTGTCAATCCTACCATATTAGCTGATTTGTCAATTAATTATATAACAACTTTGGTTGCAGCACGTCCTAATAGTGGGCAAGTAGGAACAACGTCTCCAAAACTTGTTTTTGACGGAACAAGTTATACAAATAAAAACAGCAGCAACGAAACTTATTTTATACCTATACCAATGCTATATGAAGCAAGGGTCTTGCCTTGGGGACCAAATGTAGATATCAATACAAGTTTTTTAACGATATACGCTAAAACATTGCCTGCTTCATCAATTCCGTATGTTTTGGATTTAGAATCGTGGAACTTTGGAGATTCAACGGAGAGCACCGATGTTACATTGGCAAAAGTTGCAAAATACATTACTGTAGTAGATGCGATGAAAGCTGCCCGTCCAGATTTAAAATTTGGCTATTTTGGGTTACTTCCACAATTATCATTACTTGAATCTTCATTTAACAGCGATTATACCTATAAAAGTTTCGTTTTAGATAGAATGAATAGTCGTTATGAGACTACAAAAGAGTTGGCAAATCACGTTGATGTTCTGTTTCCCGAATTGTACACATATTGGCCTGAATCACAATCATATGCATTTACAAGCAGGGTAAGTACCGGTATAGGAACTTATGCGGCGAAATATAATAAACCTGTTATTCCATTTTTATGGCCAGCTTATATGTATGTTTCTGGAGTAAGTGGAGGAACTTATTTATCAGATAGTTATTGGGCACTTGAATTCGCAGCAACTTGGCAAAATCAGCAAACTTCAGGAGTTGCAATATGGAGCCAAATTCAACCATGGGATGAAACAATGCATTGGTGGCAAAATGTAAAAACCTATATCTTTCCATAAGCTATAGAGTAATATTATAAATAGTATCAAATAAAATAATGATAAAAGAAGATCTGATATGAGATTTTTAAAAGGTATTTATTTATCTAGCATTTTATTATACCTCTTGCCAGGAGTAGTTTCTCCATTATTTGCAGATGTATCAGAAGTTAAAAAACCAATTTTTGATACAACGCGCTATCTTCATAAACTTAAGTCTAATGAATCGTTTTTTATTCCGATGATAATATTGTATGAAAAAAAACTGCTTCCTAGTGGCCCTGGAATTATAGATATTAACCACCTTAGATCACTAGCGCTCTCTTTGCCAAAATCTTCGATTCCATATATCCTTGATATTGAGTCTTGGAAATGTGGAAGAAAGGACGATGATATTGTGGCATCAAAGAGTATTGATAAATATATTTTAGTAATAGATACAATGAAAAAAACACGTCCAGACTTAAAATTTGGTTATTTTGGTATTATTCCTACAAAGCCCCCAATAATTACTAATACACATGTTCAAGTACAAATAAATGATTGGCAACATGTATTGGAAAGATCAAGACGTCTTGTTTCTCATGTCGATGTAATATGTCCGGAAGGGTACACCTATTTTAATGATAAAACTGTTTGGATGAGATATATGGAAGCAGTTATAAATGAAGCCAAAACATATGGAAAACCAATTTATCCTTTTTTATGGCCTGAATTTATGGGGAGTACACCTTTAAATGGAAAATTTATTCCAAGAGATTTTTGGAAATTTCAACTAAACTATGTTTATACAAAATGTGATGGAGTTATTATTTGGGGAGGTCGTAACTTCGCAGTAGTTCCAGCTGTATCAAGAGAATGGGATGAAAATGCACCTTGGTGGATTGATACAAAATCATATATTCTAAAAAATAGATTATACCAATAGTTATTTAGCAAGTTGGATGGATTTCCATTTCACTCTATCCACTTTAAGTTGATTGATATGATTCTCAAAATTTTTATGTGTAACAAAAACTCCAAAATCAGACGGTACTAAAATATTTTTATCATTAAAGATTCTAGCTGCAATAAGACTTCCAACCCTAGGGGTATAATGGGAGGAGTCATAATAATTACAATCATTTGTTGTAATTGAATTATAGCCGCTAAAATCCCAATAATTAGTAATATTTAGCAGCTCTTTTAAAAATATATAATACTCTTTTTCATAAATGATGTCTAAATAATTATGGTTATGTGGTGTAGTGAAAAGGATCAAATTGATATGTTTATTTTTACAAAGTTCTATAATATTTTTTAAAGCGAGCATATTCATTTTAGTGTAAGTATTTTTCACTTTTGGTTTTATAGTTATATTGAAAGTTGGTTCTGACTTTATAAAGTCAGAACAATTTTGAGAAATTTTTTTGTCTTTTTCAGGACGATTCCAATTACCAAGCATCAAATTATAATTATCATCACTTTTGCCTTCAATATTTTTTAGAATTTTTCCTTTAGTATTAGTTGGAAATGGATTTAAAAGATAGTCTAGATAATAAAGAGGTAAACTATCCCCTGTTACATGGGGATGTGGTTTACGTAAGTAATCAGATATTGGATATAAATAGCTGGTCATGTTGTTATTAAGATCAATTTGCAGATAAAGATTTTTAGGTTGATAACCAGCCAATATCATATATCGTATATGACGTAATTCGTCTGATATAGTAGCGGAAGAGAGTGTCATATTGTAAAATTTTGAATTTGGTATGTAGGATTCTAAAATTTTTGGGTTCGTTGTTCCAATACGTGATGAACCAATAAGATAGGAGTTAAACTGAGTATGTTGTTTATCTAAATACTTAATCTTAATAAAGCGTTCATTTCTTTGAAATTGATAAGGCAAAAATTTTGTTTCAAAGATATTAAAAGGGTCGATAATATAATTAATCAATCCTATAATCAATCCAAAACTAAAAGTCGATAATAAAACGTATAAAACAAATTTTTTCATGGGACTCTCAAAAGTTAAAATATATAAATTCACTAACTTTATTTAGGTTAATTAATCCTATATAGAGTGTGAAAGATGTCAGAATGATCCATTTTGAGTTATTGCGTACTTTTGCTGCCCATTCATTACTATTATCCAAATTAATTGAAAAAATAAGTAATAAGAGAAGTAATACAATATTCATATTATTTTGAATCATTGTAACTGAGGTTGTCCAATGTCCAAATGTAATGCCTGTCATATGAATAAATCCCAATCTACCAGCGAGGGCATCAGGCAAGACGATACCGTTAAGTCCTATCATTCCACTAAGAACATTTTGAGCCATAGGCCAATCTTTGGATCTGAAAAATACCCAAGCCATATTGACAAAGTTAAAGGTAATGAACCATCCGAGCCATCCCCACATTC
>NZ_JAQTQR010000053.1 GCF_028712165.1 Sulfuricurvum sp.
GCAGCACCGTTGATCGTTAAAGGTCTTGTTGTAACCGGTGTATCGGGTGGGGAATTCGGTATTGTCGGTAAAGTTGAAGCCCGTGATCCAAAAACCGGAGAGATTGTGTGGAGCAGACCAACGGTTGAGGGACACATGGGATACCTTAACGGTAAAGAAAATGGTATCAGCGGAACCTTAAACGCAACTTGGGAAGGCGATCAGTGGAAAAACGGCGGAGCCGCTCCATGGAACGGTGTAACGTATGATCCTGAAACGGATCTTATCTATGTACCGACAGGGAATCCTTCTCCGTGGAACTCACATGAGAGAGCCGGAAACAACTTATACTCAGCTTGTAGAATGGCGATAAATCCTAATACAGGTGAAATTGTGTGGTATTACCAAACAACACCTAATGATGGATGGGATTTTGACGGAATGTCAGAACTCGTATTGTTTGACTACAAAGATGCTTCAGGAAAAACAGTCAAAGCCGGTGCAACTGCCGATAAAAACGGTTTCTTCTATGTTCTAAACCGCGAAAACGGTAAATTTATCAGCGCTTCTCCTTTTGTTGACAACATTACCTGGGCTAAAGGGATTGATAAAGACGGGAAACCGATCGTAAATCCTGAAAACCGTCCTGGTGTACCTGTCAATGGTGAAAAAGGTAAAACGGTCTTTACCGTTCCATCGTTCCTAGGCGGTAAAAACTGGAATCCGATGGCATACTCACAACGTACAGGTCTCTTTTATGTCCCTTCAAACGAATGGGGTATGGATATGTGGAACCAACCGGTAACCTATAAAAAAGGTGCTGCGTATATGGGTGCCGGTTTCACGATCAAACCTATACATGAAGATCATATCGGTGCGCTCAAAGCGATTGATCCGGTAACCGGAAAAATCAAATGGGTTCATAAAAATGTTGCTCCATTATGGGGTGGAGTTCTTGCTACAGCCGGAGGTGTTGTATTTACCGGTACACCTGAGGGTGAGCTTCTCGGACTCGATGACGCGACCGGAAAAGTACTTTATTCATTCCAAGTGGGTTCTGGAATCGTCGGATCACCGATTACGTGGGAGCAAGACGGCGAACAATACGTTGCAGTAGTATCAGGATGGGGCGGAGCTGTACCATTGTGGGGTGGAGAAGTTGCGAAATCAATCAAACACATTTCACAAGGCGGCATGGTTCACGTCTTCAAATTACATAAAAATAAATAAAGGAGTCTACAATGAAATGGGAAAAACCGTCATTTACAGATAACCGCTTCGGTTTTGAAGTAACAATGTACATCTGCCACGAGTAATCGTAGCAAAACAAAGTGCACTCAACGTCAAAACGTTGAGTGTCTCTATTATGAATTGAGATTATCATGGATAGCTTTAATTAATAATAGCAAAGGATCGGATGTGAAAATAGAGATTTTAGGTTCCAGTGCCGGCGGTGGGCTTCCTCAGTTTAACTGTAATTGTGACAATTGCAAAGGGTATCGTGCAGGCAAACCATCAATCAAACGCCGAACCCAATCCTCGATAACCATCAGCGAAGACGGTGAGAACTGGGTATTGTTCAACACCTCTCCCGATATTTTGGAGCAAATTCATAACTCGCCTTTTTTGCATCCGCAGCAGCGAAGAGAAACCAAGATCAAAGCGATCGTTTTTATTGATGCCCAGATTGATCATACGACGGGGCTTTTGATGCTCAGAGAAGGGTGCCCGCACGAAGTCTATTGTACCAAAGAGGTACATGAAGAGCTCAACACCTCATTTCCGCTTTTCACGATGCTCACACATTGGGACGGCGGCGGAACCCGTTATCATGAGGTGGCGACAGATGGGACAAGTTTTGAGATTCCGGTTATGCCGAACTATCTCTTCAAAGCAGTTCCGCTGATTTCGAATGCTCCTCCGTATTCAAAATATCGGGACAGACCAAGAGCCGGTGACAACATCGGTATGGTTGTTATCAACAAGCAAAGCGGAAAGCGCCTTTTTTATCTTCCGGGACTCGGTGTACTGCAACAGGCAATCATCGATGAGATGCGTATTGCGGATGTTTTATTGGTTGACGGAACCCTTTGGACAAATGATGAAATGATTCAAAACGGCTTTTCCACTAAACTCGGAACGGATATGGGACATGTCCCGTTAAGCGGAGCAGGCGGGCTAATTGAGACATTGGATACGCTCGAAAAACCGAGAAAGATATTAATTCATATTAATAATACCAATCCGATTCTGGATGAAACAACCCAAGAGTATCGTGAGCTTATACGCCACAACATAGAGATCTCATATGATGGTATGCATATCGAGATTTAACGCCTAAAACCAACTTAAAAAGGAAAAAAATGAAAAATCTACTCAGCAAAAAAGAATTTGAAGAAGCACTTAGAGCAATGGGGAGCATGTACCATATCTATCACCCGTTTCATGTACGCATGTATGAGGGTAAATGTACCAAAGAAGAGATCCAAGGATGGGTTGCAAACCGTTTTTACTATCAAACTATGATCCCGATCAAAGATGCCGCAATTATGTCCAATAACCCTCCGATAGAAGACAGACGCAAATGGATCGATCGTATCAATGATCATGACAGTGTAGGGGGAGGAATCGAAGCATGGCTCGATCTCGGAACTGCCGTAGGGTTGGATAAAGAGGATCTCCTCAGTCATAAATACGTTTTACCCGCAGTTCGATTTGCCGTCGATGCGTATGTCAATTTTGCCAAACATGCACCATGGAAAGAGGCGGCTATGTCTTCGCTTACCGAGATGTTTGCACCTGAAATCCACCAGCAGCGTCTCGATACGTGGCCAAAAAACTACCCTTGGATCGATCAAAACGGTCTGCGCTATTTTCAAAAAAGACTTACCGAAGCACGACGGGATGTTCAACACGGATTGGCATTGACGCTCGAAGAGTTCAACACCGTAGAACTGCAAGAAAAAGCGTTTTCCATACTGCAGTTTAAACTGGATATTTTGTGGACGATGGTTGATGCCCTTTATTTGGCGTATGAGCTGAAAAGACCGCCGTATTTTAATATTAAGGATTGTCATGCAACGCGAAAAATTACTTGCAGTGAATGATCACTTTCAACTGCAGTATGAAGAGAAACAAAACTGCTATGTATTGTTATACCCGGAGGGGATGGTGCAGCTGAGTTTCTCGGCAGGTGAAATTATGAGTTTATGCGACGGGACAAAATCGTGTGAAGGTATTATTGGTGAATTGACTGAGAAATTTTCGAATGATGCTATCGGGTCGGATGTAGTGGAATTTCTTGAAGAGGCACTCTCACGTGACTGGATCGTATATCATGAAGCCTGAAAAAAAAACGGTTACTCCGCCGCTATGGATTTTGCTGGAACTGACTCATAAATGCCCTTTGGAATGTACGTATTGCTACAATCAGCTTGATTTTGCCAATACGAAAGATCAAATGTCCAAAGAGGACTGGTTTAGAGTCATGGAGGAGGCCCGAGCCATGGGTGCCGTACAACTCGGTATCTCAGGTGGGGAACCACTTCTGAATAAAGATCTTCTCGACATTGTCAAAAAAGCCAATGATCTGAAATTTTATACGAATCTGATTACTTCCGGAGTCGGTGCCGATATCTCTATTGTCCCCAAACTAAAAGCTGCAGGGCTAAAAACGGTACAGCTTGGGATTCAGTCATCCGATGAACATACTACAACCTTGATTACCAACAATAAAACTGCTTTCAAAGATAAAATGGCTTTTGCAAAAGCATGCAAAGACAACGGTCTTCAGCTGATCGTTAACACCTGTATCACACGTCAAAACATCCATCAAATCGGAGATATTATCGAGATGGCGGAGTGGTTGGGGGCAAATTATCTTGAGATTGCCAATATCCAGTATTATGGCTGGGCACTTGAAAACATCAATGCGCTGCTTCCGACCAGGGAGCAGTTGGATGAGGCTAAAGCAATTACGAACCACTACCGGGAAAATCGAAAGGATATGAAAGTCTTTTTTGTCGTACCGGATTATTTTGCCACGCGTCCGAAGGCCTGTATGAACGGATGGGGCTCGACCTTCCTCACGATCAATCCTGATGGTATGGCACTCCCGTGCAATACGGCCAATACGCTGCCTCTTACGTTCCCGAACGTTAAAGAGTACTCGGTTGAAGCGATTTGGAACGATTCGGAGGCATTTAACTTTTTTCGCGGTGATTCGTGGATGAAGGAGCCGTGTAGAACCTGTGATGAGAAGGAAAAAGATTTCGGCGGATGCCGATGTCAGGCATATGCCCTGACCAAAGATATGCGTGAAGCGGATCCGGTTTGCAGTAAATCCGGTTTTCATCATGTTGTTACCTCCAAAGTAGAGGAGAGTCTCACATCAAATCAGCAACCGCTCTATCGAAATAAAATCAATTCGATGAATATTATCGCAAACCGATTGGCTACATCATGCAAATAGCACTTTCCAATAAACCGCCGAAAGAGAGTTTAGAGCTTTCCTTCGTCACTAATATGCCATTAAATTCGAAACTCTCTAAAATGCTGGAAAAAGCTGGATTTAACCTCAAAGAGGGAACGACCTATTTGGACATACATCACAATATCTTGTATGTAGCGAGTCGGTCGCTGCGTTCAGAAGATCTCAAAATTAGTGCGGCAAAAGCGATCCAATCCATACAAAAAAGCAGTTTTATGACGCTTTTTATTTCACTTGAACGCTATCAAGACCAACTCGATGTTGCCGCGTTAGCCGAAGGGCTGATCCTCGGGGATTACTATTTCAGTCAGTATAAACACGAGTCTCAAAAACATCAAGAGCGAAAACTGTTTATAGATTACAGCGGCAGTATACATAGTAAAAATCAACTCGAAGAGATCTTGCATGAAGTGGATATGATATGCCGAAATGTCAATCTTGTCCGAGATATTGTGAATACCCCTCCGCAGGACTATTACCCCTATATCATGGCACTTGATGCCAAATACTTTGCAAAAAGAGACGGTTTGGAGTGCAAGATTCTCGGTGAGCACTTAATGCAAGAGATGGGGATGCATGCATTGCTCAGTGTCGGAAGAGCATCGGTACATGAATCCCAACTCATTCACCTCACTTACCGCTGCGAAAATCCCAAAGTTAAAATCGTTCTTTTAGGCAAAGGGCTTACGTATGACAGCGGAGGGCTAAGTCTCAAATCGGCGGACTCAATGGTCTCTATGAAGTGTGACAAAGCTGGCGGAAGTGCAGTTTTGGGTGTCATGTGTACTTTAAAGGCTCTGGGATTAGAGTGCGAAGTGCATGGGATTATCGGTGCGGTGGAGAATATGATCGGGGGGAATGCCTATAAACCTGATGATGTACTTCGGGCTAAAAACGGTATGACTATCGAAGTCAAAAATACCGATGCCGAAGGGCGGCTTGTTTTGGCAGATTGTCTTTGTTATGCTCAGGATGAGATTAAGGATTTTGATTATATTTTCGATTTTGCTACATTGACGGGAGCCTCTATCGTCGCCTTGGGTGCTCAAACGATAGCGGTCATGGGACATAATGATACACTCAAAGAAAAAATCAATACGGCAGCATCGCAAAGCGGCGAACTGATCGGATTTTTACCCTACAACCGGTATTTTGAACATGAGCTCGACAGCGAGATCGCGGATATGGTGAACACCGCCTCTTCACGAAGCGGCGGTGCAATAACCGCCAGTCTCTTTTTAGACCGATTTATCAAAGATGAAAACAAGAAGAAATGGCTCCATTTTGATATGGCGGGACCGGCGTATAGCCAAAAAGCCTGGGGATATAATCCTTATGGTGCAAGTGGTGCCGGAGTGCGTCTAATCGTACAATTTTTAAAAAATATAACAAAAAAATCCCTCTGAAAGTTATAAAAAGTTCAAATAGATTACTCCTGATAAATTATATAAATAAATTATACTAAATTGCTTAGGAATGTCTATAAATTATCCATTTTTTTGATAGAATAGATACATGATAACACATACGTTTGAGTATAAAGATTTAGCACAGCAACAGTGGTTGAATGAATATGAAAATCACCATAAAATTTTAGTGCAAATATTTTGCGGCAACGGAAAAGAGACCCTTCAAGAAGCCTCAACTCTCATCAAAAAAAAGCTCCCTTACAGCATTATTATCGGTACGACTACGGATGGTGAGATCAACAATACCCATATTCTCACCCACTCGACGATTATTGCTGTCTCGGTTTTCACCAAGACTGAAATCACCAGTGCCTCGGTGGACGGGATTGACTGTTTTCAAAACGGAGTCGATCTTGCAAAAAAGCTCATCAAATCAAACACCAAACTTCTGATACTTTTTACCGACGGTTCTACCAGTAACGGCGAAGCGTTTTTAAAAGGTATCGAATCTGTCGATAATCAGATAATGATCTGCGGCGGAATGGCAGGAGATAACGGACAATTTACCCAAACCTATATCTGTGAAAATGAAATAATTCTTGAACACGGTGCCGTCGGTGTTGCACTTCATTCTGACAAGCTGAGTGTGTATAACAGTTATAAATTTGACTGGTCTCCCATCGGGATCGAACATACGATCGATGAGATCAGAGCGAATCGAGTCTATAAAATATCCGGTATGCCGGCTGTCGATTTTTATGAAAAATATCTTGGAGTTGAAGTAGCAAAGGCACTTCCGAAAACAGGGATAGAATTTCCGCTGATTATGGATAAAAACGGGTTTAAAGTTGCACGCGCCGTTATTGCCAAACATGATGACGGCAGTATGAGTTTTGCCGGAAATCTTCAAGTCGGCGATAGAGTACGGTTGGGGTTTGGAAATGCTGAGCTTATTATCCAACAATCATTCGACAACAATTATCAGGCACCCTGTAAAAATATGCAAAGTTACTTTGTCTATTCCTGTATGGCGCGAAGAAGATATATGCCGAGTCTGATCAACATCGAAATCGAGCCTTTTGTCAAAAATGCACCGACTGTAGGATTTTTCAGTTACGCCGAGTTTTATCATCATGAAGGACAAAATGAGCTTCTTAACCAGACTTTTACGGTTATCGGATTGTGTGAATCCGACTGTATCGAGTGTGCTGCTATTGAAAATAAAACGAAAGACAGCATACTTGAAAAAGACGATTATGCGATTACCGTCGGTGCGCTTGCTCATCTCATCGCCCAATCGGCTGACGATTATGAGCAGCAAAAAAAGCGTTTGGAAGAAGAGCAACGTTATTCCAAAAGTCTCTTAAAATCGCAAGATTTGTTTATCAAATATGCAGTTCATGAAACCAATACGCCACTCAGTATTATTATGGGCAATATCGAGCTTTACGAGGTGGAACACGGTAAAAACCCGTATCTTTGCAATATCGAAGCCGCAATGAAAAATGTTTGTACGATTTATGATGATTTGTCCTATCTGCTTGTCAATAAAACGATTGAATATCCTAAACATACGATTGATTTAGTGGATTATGTGCGCAGCCGGGTTGAATTTTTCAATATCGTAGCCAAAAAAGCGAATGTCAGTTTTGTCTTTACGAGTCCAGAACAAGAGTTCTTGATCTATTTCAATGAATCCCAGCTTCAACGGATAATCGATAACAATCTGACCAATGCGATTAAATACACCAAAGAGAATGAGCCCATTTATATCGTAATTGAACATGATAAAAGTACGTGCAAAGTCGTTTTTAAAAGCAAATCTTCGGAGATTGAAAATCCCAATAAGATTTTTGAACAATTTTACAGAGAGAGTTCCCAGCAAGAGGGGTTTGGACTGGGACTCAATCTCGTCAAAGAGATTTGCAACAATGAAGATGTCGCTTTTCAGTTAAGTTCAACAAAAGAAGAGACCTCGTTTACCTATGAATTCAAGGAGGCGTACCTTTGAAAATCCTATTAGTCGAAGACGATATTATGCTGGGTGAAGCGATATCGAAATACATTCAGGCGACAGGACATGTAGTGGAATTGGTTAAAGACGGGGCTCAGGGTCTGCAGATGATCCATGATAGCAATTATGATCTTTTGCTTTTAGATATTAATGTTCCCGGAATGGATGGATTGACACTGCTCGAGACGACTCATAATGAGAAGATACAGATTCCTACGATCTTTATCTCTGCTCTTATTGATATCGAAGAGATTTCAAGGGCCTTTAATTTAGGGTGCTATGATTATTTAAAAAAACCGTTTCACCTGAAAGAGCTAAGTCTTAGAATCGATAAAATATTGCAATCCAGACAAGTCCCGCAAGCGCATAAGCGGCTCTCTAAATCGTATAGTTTTGACAGTGAGACGATGACGCTTCTGTTCAATAATGAACCCCATATTCTGCCGAAAAGACAGCTCCAGATTATAGAGCTTTTATCACAGCATCGAAGCAGAATCGTCACGTATGATATGTTCCGAGATTATGTATGGAATGATGACATGATCGACAATGCTACTATCAGAGCAGAATTAAACCGGATCAAAAATGTTTTAAAAGAAGATATGATCATCAATATTCGATCAATAGGATACATGATCGAACGACCGAAATAATCAAGATGGACAATAGTTGTTTTCAGGCAGGGAGTTGCTGTACTTTATACGTAAACTCCCGACTCAGTTACACTAAGCTATCCATTTAATATATCCAATGTTTTTTCATAGACTTGAAGTTTATTAAGCTCATTTTTAAGTTCTTGGGTAATAAGCGATTGGGATTTGAGTTCACCGGAAATAGATGAACTCTTATGTGCAAGATCTTCTATCTCAATAGAGAGTTGTGAACTTTTTGATGACACTGAAGCAAGGTCTGTACTTACATGATTCATAGTTTCACTGATCCCTTCAACTGCTTGAATAATTATATTGACGGAAGCATTGGTTTCAGAGAGACTTTTTTGGGTTCGTTCGGCCAGTTTACGTACTTCATCGGCAACAACAGCAAATCCTCTACCGTGATCACCTGCTCGCGCAGCTTCAATAGCAGCGTTCAGGGCAAGAAGATTTGTTTGATCGGCAATATCAGATATAACACTAAGGACAGCCCGTATATCACGTACATTGCCGGTAAGATTGTCTACATCTGATGATAAATTTGTATTATCATCGCTGCTTTTTTCCATATGGGCTGAAAATACCGAAAATTGGTCTTTAACGGATGAGAGCTGCCTTCCTATAGTATCAATCGAATCTACGGCATTAAGGATCGTTTTTCCAATAGTTTCAATGATCGGCATACTCTCTTTCATTTGTACCAACATTGCTTTATTGATATTGTCAATCATGCTTTGTCGATTAATTTTACGCAGGAGAAAATAACTTTTAAATCCAGCATATTTTTGTACAAAACGATCGATGTATTCATCATGAAATGATCCGTTTTCGATATGATAAAAAAAGATAGCAGTCAATGTTTGATTGATATTGACACCTAGAAGTTCGCCAAATGTTGAAAAACCTGCTACTGGAATCTCTTTAAATGTTTGAAGGCTATTGAGGGATAAAGGATTAAATAAACGCCGTAAAATACAGTCATTGAATATTGCACCGATTGCTTTTGGCTTATTGCGACTAAATTCAGAATAATTTTCAGCGGTTGTTTGGACAAAGTCAGTTTTTTCAAGTAGGATAAGTTCTTCACCGGCTTCAATATCGCAATAAAAATGGATAATATTTGCAGTTGTATCAATCGATGCGATTGAGCGGACATAAATTTCCCCATCAATTTCTATTCCGAAAGTATAATTGGCCATTTTTGCATCAAGCTGTTGAGGTGAGCAGGAAAAATGGGTAGCCAATGCTTCAATAACATTGATCCGTGCATTTGTTTTTGTATCCATAAAAGCGCTAATAACCCGCTTGATTGGATCTGCGGCTAAAACAGTAAATTTTGTCGATGTTTTTTGGAAATTTTGACTTTTGAAAATTCCAAATCGGTAGTTAGGTTTAAATTTAATGAATGTAATAATAGCATGGTGCTGAACGACACGTGTTCCATCAAATATGTAACTTTTTTTAAAATCTAGTTTTCCTCCTGAACTCCCGCCTACAAGTAAACATGGAAAGCTTCCAACATTGTAAACCGCTTCCATAAAAAAGCTCTCGCTGCTTGATAGACCGTCAATTAAAGTGTATCCGAGCGTATCTTCATGATTCATTTTAAACGGTAATCGAATACGTCGCAACTCATCTGAAATTGCGTTAACTCTAGATGATGAATTTTTAGAGCTTATTGCAATATCTTCGCTTTTTAGTGGAATTGAGGTAACAAACACATCACTAATCATCGTTTCAGAAAATAGCATTAAGACAATATTATCCCCTGTGCCGGCATCGGATTGGGAATAGAGATTAGAGATAGGACTCGATTTATCAAAACTACACAATTCTCCGGCAGTTGTAGAAAGGATGAGAGTAGTATCACGAGGGAGAGCTTGCTTTAGTCGTGAAGAAATTAAACTAAAATCAAGCGCAGGTGAGACAAAGCCGATAGCCACTTTTGGGATGAAAGGGATACTTTCCAATTTACCGCGACCAATTTCACTTTCTTGTAAGGTGATTGACATCATAGGTATTTCTAATGTTTGAGTTGTTTTCTTTTCTATTCCGATTGCTTTAAAAAGTTCGAACACACTCTTCCTTTAAGTTGAATTTATTGAGTATAGAATCAGCTCATCTAACTGCTTTTTACAGTAGAGGCTAAGTTTTCGAGAGGAGGAGGGAGTATTGCCTTCCTCTCAAATATAATAAGAATAGAGCGTGACGATCGCTTCCCAATCCGCATGGGTATCAATATCTTTGGAATAATTTTTAGTGAGAGGAATATATTGATAAATATTTGTTTCCAGCAAGACTTTAGCTCCCTTGTCTCCTTTTAACTCCATGAGTGCAGGAAGATAGTGTCGTGGGAAGACCGCGGGAACACCCGATTTTTTGTCATAGTGTGATGCAATAATCAACTCGGGGTTTTCTTTAGATGTCTGTATCAATGCTTCATAGTGGGTAGACGGAATCAAAGGCTGGTCGCAGAGCATTATCATAACACTATTGCAATCTTCCAATGTCGATACCCCATATGCGATAGAGCTTCCCAACCCTTCTTTATAATTTTCATTGACCACAGTTTTGAGAGGTAAATCTTTGATAGCGTCACGGCATAGTTCACTTTGATGCCCTAAAACAACGGTAACATGAGGCGTGAGTTCTAATGCCTGCGTTGCCGCATGCCATATTAGAGCATGATCGTGCAATTCTAAAAGCTGCTTTGGCTGACCTAAGCGGCTAGACATTCCTGCCGCCATAACCAGTATGTCAAGCTTGGGGTTAGTTGGCATGAATCGCCACCTTTTTTTTCTCTCTAAGTGACATCGGAGTGGCTCGGTTACGATTCGCTTCGATTTCTGCACAGATGGATAAAGCGATCGATTCGGGTGACTCTCCACCCAAATCCAATCCGATAGGATTATGCAGTCTTGGATCCATAAAGAGTGTTTCACTGAATTGACTGAAAGAACTAATGATACTTTTCGTTCGTTTTTGAGGACCCATAATACCGATATAGGATACATCTGAATCCAATAATGCACTTAAATAGACGGCATCGCTGGAAAAGTTATGACTCATAACGACAGCAGCGTCGAAATGGCGTTCTAAGATTTCAGTAACCTCTTCACAGGTATTGAGCAAATGCGTTTCATCGGCAGAGTGTACATGTGCCAGATTGGAAGCACGTGTATCACAGATTGCGCTCTGCCATCCGAGTGTATTTGCGATCGAGAGCAACGGCTCACTGCCCGGTCCGGCTCCTAAAATCAAAAGCCGAAAAGGAGAATGTATTTTTTGATAAATGAGTTGAGGGGTTGATTCTTCATCAAACACGATATCTTCTTGTTTTTCTTCTGAAGAAAACCCATAAAATCCATGTATCTCTGTTGAACGTATCAGTGTCTTTTTGATCCCGCATAATGCAAAATCAAGTGCGATACCGATTGCCCCATAGTTATCTTTGTAATAAAACGGTTCCATCCACAGTTTGATAAGTCCGTTGCATCCGACCCCTTTGCCCCAACTGTCCAAAGTGTCGTCTTTCATCCGTAAATCATGAACGACATATTTTCCTTCATGTTTTGAGAGGATATCTTTGGCACAATGGACGATATCCTCTTCAAAACATCCACCGCTGACAACACCGATGAATTTTCCGTCGGAATTCACCAGCATTGTCGCACCGCTTTTGCGATATACGGAGCCCTCCGTATCCAAGACATTGATACAGACAATATCTTTTTTCTCGTTTTTCGCTTGCTGTATAAAATGAATAAAATCTTTATGAGCGAACATGGTAAACCTAACTTATTTTGATCGGCAGTGAATGGTATCGTTTTCCGGTTGCGTCAAATATTGCATTGGCGACTGCCGGAAAGATTGGAGGAACTGCCGTCTCTCCTATGCCGCCGATTTTTTCACCTGAATTGACGATACTGACTTGGATATCCGGGGCATCGGAGATTCGTGTGACTAGATAATCGTAGAAATTATTTTGCTCCGCTTCACCGTTTTTGATCGTGATTTCGCTGTATTTTGTCGGTGCAAGACCGAAGTTGATTCCGCTGATCATCTGATTTTCAACGTTGAGCGGATTGACAGCAAAGCCGCAATCGACGCTGCACCATACTTTTTCCACTTTAAAATCATTGTCTGTAACTCTGACTTTTGCCACTTGTGCCACAAGACTTCCGAATGATTTGACGAGGGCAACACCGTAGCCGACATTTTTCTCTTTTTTACGATTGTTCCAATCGGAGATTCTTTTGACATCCACCAGCAGTTTGATACATCGCAAGTCATCCAGCATACTGATTCTGTAGGCGATCGGATCCACTCCGGCTTTATGCGCCGCTTCATCGACAATCCCTTCTACCATAGGTGCGGTTTGGGTATGTCCTACCGAACGCCACCAGAGTGCCGGAATCGGGGAACTCGGTGAATGCGACTGCATGTCATGATTCGTAATGCTGTAGGGGTGATCGGTCAATCCGTCCCATTGCGCCCAGTCTACGCCGTCTTTAAATAAAAATCCGAGTATCGTGTCTTTGACAACCGGCTGTCCGACGACTGTGGCTTCGAAAGCCGTGATATCTCCGAATCTGTTCAGTGCAACTCGGGCTTTATTCTTATACATAGGGCGATAGTTCCCCATACGAATATCATCTTCTCTGGTCCAGAGTGTCATGATTGGCCACTCTTCATCTTTTGCAGTGAAAACTGCATCGTTGATATAGTCGGAATTAGCCGCACCCCGGCGTCCGAATCCTCCTCCGAGCAAAGTATTGTGATATTCAACAGCTTCAGGTTTGATCCCTAGGATATTGGCACAATCATCCCGATAGGTGGTTTGCATTTGTCCGCCGGTCCACATTTTAGCAGTTGTTCCCGTATGATGGACGGTACAGTTGAGCGGTTCCATCGGCGCATGCGCGAGAAATGGGAATTCATATTCAGCGGAGATGATAGAGTGTGCCTCTTTGAAAGCTTTTGCCGAATTGCCGTCTTTACGCATGGAAGCACCCGGTTTTTTCAATAAATCACTGTACTCTTTTTTTAAATCCGCAGTGCTAATAGAGGCAAATGTCCCTTTGTCCCATACGACACTGATATGATTCAAGGCCTCTTTTGCCTGGAACCAATGTTCTGCAATGACGGCGATTCCACCGGGAATTTGTTTTACTTTTAGAATTCCATTTCGTTTTAGGGCTTCTGAAGGGTCAAAACTGACGATTTTGGAACCAAAAACGGCTGGATGTAAGACTGCTGCGTATTTAAGGTTATCCATGCGTACATCAACGCCATATTCGGCTTTTCCGGTTACTTTTGCCCAGGCTTCCGAAGGGTGTCTTTTCGTAGGTTTTCCGATAAGCTCGCAATCTTTTAAATCTTTTAATTTCGGATATTCAGGAACACTCATCGTTTTGATATCCGATACCAACTCCCCATACGTGAGTTTTGCTCCTGTTTTGATGTTTATGGCCTGTGATTTAGTGGTTTTGACATTAGAGAGATCCGTATTCCATCTTTGTGCGGCGGCAGTTTTTAGCATTGCATTGACTGCGGCACCGATTTTGCGCATTTCAAGATGTTTTGTACTCATCGAAGTTGAACCGGCTGTTAACATAAATGGTCCGAAGACGGAGTTATAGACAGGTTTGACCTCAGACGCTTTGAAACGGACGGCATCCCAATCTGCGTCCAGCTCATCGGCGATAGACATAGCCATGGCGGTGTAGGTTCCCTGACCCATCTCTGCCTGACCCATCAAAAAGGTAATGGTGTTGTCCGGATCAATTTGGATAAATGCATTGGGCTGCAGCGCGATTGCACCTTTTGAATCTTCTTCTGCACGTGCTGTCGAGGGTAGATAAAACCCTATGACAAAAGCGCTTGTTGCCAGTGTGGTCGTTTTAAGAAAAGTTCTTCGTGAGAGTCCCATGGTTATGCTCCTGCATTTATTTTTTTAATCGCATTTTTAATACGGTTATAGGTGCCGCATCGGCAGATATTGCCGTTCATTTCGGCGATGATCTCTTCTTCGGTCGGGTTGCTGTTGGCTTTGAGCAAACCCGTCGCATTCATGATCTGTCCGGATTGGCAGTAGCCGCATTGCGGGACATCTTCTTCCACCCATGCTTCCTGTACTTTCTTAAGAAGGGGATCCGTTGTATTGGCGATGGTCATGATCTCTTTGTCGCCGATCTCATCTAAAAACGTCGCACAGCTTCGTACCGCTTTCCCTCCTACCAAAACGGTACATGCGCCGCATTGCGCGACACCGCATCCATATTTGGTTCCGGTGAGGTTTAAGTGATCTCTGAGCACCCATAATAGGGGTGTTTTATCATCAACGGTGACTTCATACGTTGTGCCGTCTACTTTTATTTTAGTCGTCATGGTTATCCTTTTAAAGCTTATCGTGGGAAAAGTATATAGAATGAAAATAGCTTAGATATAGCGATGAATTCAGAGTTTTTATCATCAAGATTTGTGGAAGTGAAAAACAAAAAGAGAAGTAATAATTATAATAAGAAGAAGGGGAGGTTGTCTGGATATGTTAGAACTCTTCTTTACTGAGAAATGATTCCTGTCGTTTCCAATGCGATTTCTAACTCTTCGTCAGTATGCGTCGCCAGAACTTTGATTTTTGAGTCAGGGGTTGAAATTTCAAATGTCTCCGTACTCTCCCGATTATTTTTGGCTGGATCGATTTCAATGCCAATATGGTTGAGCCCGTGTAGAATTTTTTCGCGGATCATGGCAGAATGCTCTCCGATTCCTCCGGAGAAGATGATTCCGTCCACTCGTCCCAATATGGCAAAATAACTCCCGAGATATTTTTTGGCATGATAGGTAAACATATTGATCGCAAGCTGCGCTTTTTCATCACCGTGCCGAGCCGCTTTGGCAACATCGCGCATATCGCTCATGCCGCATAATCCTTTAAGCCCTGATTCTTTATTCAACAGAGTATCGATATCATCGGAGCCCATTTGCATGTGTTGTTGGAGATAAATAACAATCTCAGGATCGATATCACCGCTGCGTGTTCCCATAATGAGACCCTCCAGAGGGGTGAATCCCATCGAGATATCGATGCTTTTACCGTTTTGGATCGCACAAACGCTATCTCCGTTACCCAGATGAAACGTGATGAGATTCAGCTCATGAGTCGGGCGTTGAAGATACATTGCAGCGGCTTTGAGCAAAAAATGGTGTGATGTGCCATGAAAACCGTAGCGGCGTATTTTATTGAGCGTGTAGAGTGTCTCAGGCAATGCATATCGGTAGGCGTAGTCGGGAATACTCTGATGAAACGAGGTATCGAAAACGGCAATCTGCGGAATATCGGGGAAAAGCCGCTGAACTGCCTTTATTCCGGCCAGATTGGCTCTATTATGCAAAGGTGCGAGAGGGATGAGATCTTCGATTGCCTGGATAACCATCGAATCAATACGAACCGGACCGGTATAGGTCTCACCTCCGTGAACGACGCGGTGTCCTACCGCATCAATCGTCCCTATTTGGGATAGAATTTCGGCGATGGCTTCATCATGATTTTCCACCCGTTCTATCAAAGCAGAGCGGATGAGGTTTTGAGAATCGAAGAGAGCGTATTTGACGGAAGAACTGCCGCTATTGAGAACCAATACTTTCATTAGACTGTACCCGCTTGAATGGCTGTGATCGCGACGGTATTGACGATATCCTCCACCAAGCATCCTCGGCTGAGGTCATTGATCGGTTTGTTAAGTCCTTGCAATACCGGACCGATTGCGATAGCTCCGGAAGAGCGTTGCACTGCTTTATAGGTATTGTTGCCGGTATTGAGATCCGGAAAAATAAATACATTGGCTTTGCCGGCTACATCGGAATGGGGGAGTTTGATGGAAGCGACACTGCTGTCTATGGCGGCGTCGTACTGGATCGGCCCTTCGATGAGAAGCGATGGATCGATTGTTTTTGCGATGTGCGTTGCGGATTTGACTTTTTCGACATCTTCACCGCTTCCGCTTTCACCGGTAGAGTAGCTCAGCATAGCGACACGCGGTTCGATTCCGAACGCTTTTGCCGTTTTTGCGGATGAAATAGCAATTTGTGCCAGCTCATTCGCATCGGGATTTTGATTGACCGCACAGTCTCCATAAACCAGTACCTGCGTTTCCAAACACATAAAAAAGACACTGGAAACGATGGAAATACCGGGTGCTGTTTTAATGATCTGCAACGCTGGACGAACGGTATCGGCGGTCGTATGGCTTGCTCCGCTTACCATTCCATCAGCCAAACCTTTGTAGACGAGCATGGTTCCGAAGTAAGTGCCGTGAGACATTGCATCATGTGCCGCTTGCAGCTGCATCCCTTTATGTTGTCGGATATGGTAAAGCTCGTCGGCAAATTTTTCAAGCAGGTTGGAGGTATTCGGATCGATTATTTGAGCATTGGCTAGATCGAGTCCCAATACACCTGAGCGATGGAGAATTTCTTCACGATCTCCTAATAAAATGATATCGGCAACACCGCGTCGCAGGAGTATTTCAGATGCGCGAAGTATTCGTTCATCTTCGCTTTCAGGGAGGACAATCGTTTTTTTATTGTTTCTGGCCTTTTCAAAAAGGGTGTATTGAAACATTGCCGGTGTCATAGAGTGTTGGGTCGGTGCATTGAGATTGCCCAAAAGTGATTCTGCATCGATATGATCAAAAAACAGCCCCATCGCCAGTGCAATTTTCCGACTGGAATCGGGTGTGATTTTTACCTTTATCTCGTTGATTTTTACAACGCTCTGATACGTATCCCATGCAGTGGATAATATCGGAAGGGTAAAGGAATCGAGTCCTTTAATAAGTTTTTCAATCGATGCTGAGAGTTTCAGATTTCCGGTGAGGATGATTCCTGCGACATTGGGAATGTTTTTGGAATAAAGCCCCAAAATCGTCGCTGTGATAATGTCGGAACGATCGGAAGGAACGACGATGAGCGCTTTTTCACTGAGACGTTCGAGATAATGTTCACTGCTCATTGCCGCGATAAGTTTGGTTGTGACAATACGGTTTAGATCTTCTTTTTTTCCGAAAAGAAGCTCACAATCCAGATAATCATGAATATCATTGATCGTAATACAATCGAGTTCATCGACTTCGGGCATAAAATACAGATCAGGGAGTTGATGCGAGTTGTTTTGCAGGTATTCTATCTCATCAGGTTCTATGCGGTTGATAACATTCATAAAACTTCGAACTTCATGCTCTTTAAGCGTTTCGACATCTATCGTGATCTCATTGAGAATTTCTTGGGCAGTTTTGTTTTTCGCATTGACGATCAAAATGAAATCTGAATCGAGATTTTTAGCCAACACTACATTGTATTCAAATCCCAAACCAAACGGCAGAATCGCAGGATCGATCCCCTCAATCAATACAAATTCGTTTTTGGCTTTCAGATTTTCCAGATTGGCAATGATGAGTTCAATGGCATCGGATTCTCTTCCTTCAGCCAATAGGGACTCGAAGTGATTTTTGTTGATTCCGAAACTCTCTTCATAACTTTGTTCCAGAGAAAAATGTTCAATCATAAACCGTATATCATGGTTGAATACGGGGGCATCTTCGACTACGGGTCGGTAAAATGCCACTTTATTAATTTTGGATTTTAGCAGCTGCATCAGTCCCATCGTAATGATAATGCTCCCAGCATTATTTTGGCTGGAGGAGACAAAAAGAGTGTTGATGTTCATAGATACCCTTTGAAAATTACGCGGATAAAAAATTATTGATCATTATTATACATCCTGGTATAGTATTCATGTACCATTCTTCCTGAATCAAAGGCTGGAATAACATCCGACATTGCAGTTTTCATAATCTGGGTCCATTGCTCGGGCTTATCGTAATACATTGGAAGGATTTCATTTTCTAGAATATCCATCAAATTTTTATTGTCCTCAAAGTCTTGAACTTCATGTGAGGCAGTATTGTCGGTTACCGGAATCGTAAAAGCATTGCAGCCGTGTTTTGCGAATTCAGGATGCCAACCGTCTTCTGTTGAAAGGTGGATTGATCCATTCATACTTGCCGTCATGCCGCTTGTACCGCTCGCTTCTCTGGAAATACGTGGCGTATTGAGCCAGATGTCGGAACCTTGCTTAAGTTTAGCCGAGAGGTCTAGCTCGTAACCGACCAAGACGGCCATATTTTTAAAGCTGTGGCTGATATGGATCAGCTCGTTGAACGAATTAATCGCATTCATGTCAAATGGATAGGGTTTGCCGGCCCAGATGACCTGAACAGGTTTTTCTTTGTTTTCCATCAGTTTTTTAAAACGTTCAAAATCGTGTTTGAGAAGTCCTGGACGTTTGTACTCGGCAAAACGGCGTGCCCAGACGATCGTCAATACATCGGGATCAAACATTTTGCCTGTTTGATCGGCAACTTCGTTGAATAAAATACGTTTGAGATGTTTTTTTCGACCTGTCAATGCATAATCTTCATGTTCATCCAAAGCAGTGACCATCGCTTTATCACTCCAAAAACGGCGGCTTTGTGCATTTGTAATAAAGGTTATTTCGGAACATCCCTCACATTGCAGCCACATATTGTTTGCTACTTTACCGTGGATCTTGGATACGGCATTGGTGATTTTGACCGAGCGCAGCGCCCCGATTGTCAGATTGAAAATGTCATCATCAATCATCATGATTTTTCTAACAGTTTCAAGTGAGAGAGCGTTAAAAAAACCGAATTTATGGAGGAGGTAGATGTTATGCTCTTCGTTCCCTGCATCTTCAGGCGTATGCGTCGTAAATACAACCCGCTTTTTAACCTCATCCATATCCAGGTATTTAGAATAAAGTTCATAAACCAATGGCAGAGAATGCCCTTCATTCATATGATAGATATCGATTTTTTGCTTTAGTGCTTCGAGTACTTTTATCCCGCCGATACCCAGAACGATTTCTTGTGATATCCGCGTTTCTTCATGTGCATCATAAAGTTTGTGTGTAATAGTACGGGCCAAAAAATCATTCTCTTCTATATCCGTAGATAATAAAATAAGCGGTGCCGAACCAAATATATTTGGCGGAAGATAGTAGGCTTTTATATGGACATCTTGGGAATGGATGTTTACTGTTGCCTGAATCCCAAGGTCTTCGAGAAAATAATAGTGTTTGCGGATAAATTCGATTTTTAAATATCGGTCTTCATTGCGTGATTGGTCATAATAGCCATAACTCCATAATATGCCGATACCGACAACGTTTTGTTTAAGACTGTATGCGCTTCGCATATGAGAACCCGCTAAAAATCCAAGGCCGCCGGAATAGATTTTAAGCGCCTGGTGGATGGCGAATTCCATCGAAAAATAAGCTACACTTGTAGAGTATCTGGGATCGAACTTATAATCATGCAGAATCATTTTATTCCCTCCCTTTAGAATGGGTATTATCTGATCTTGTTGTTCTCTTAGCAATTCATAGTAAAAACTCTTTAGAGCAGTATTGCATATAATTAGTTAATAGTGGTGACAAATTTGTACGCACCAATTAAAACAGTTTTGCAACCATCGCCTGTGCTTCGTTAAGAATCGTATTCAAATGATCTTGTCCAATAAAACTTTCGGCATAGATTTTATAGATAGGCTCTGTTCCTGATGGGCGGAGGGCGAACCATCCGTTATGGGTGACAACCTTGAGCCCGCCGATGGAAGCGCCGTTGCCCGGAGCTTTTGTCAGAATCATCTCGATCGCTTCTCCGGCAAGATAGTTTTCTTTTACATCTTCAGGGGATAATTTTTTGAGGATAGCACGCTGAGTGGCATCTGCAGGAGCATCGATCCGTGAGTAGATCGGATTTCCGAACTTTTGTGTCAACTCTTGATAATGTTCACCGGGATCGCGTTTGGTCACGGCAAGAATTTCCGCCGCGAGGAGGGCGAGGATGATTCCGTCTTTATCGGTACTCCAGACCCTTCCGTCTTTGCGTAAGAAGCTCGCACCCGCACTCTCTTCTCCGCCGAAAAAGATTTTCCCTTCGGTGAGGCCATCCACAAACCATTTGAACCCGACCGGGACTTCGATCACCTTTTTGTCCAATGCACCGGCAACCCGGTCGATCATCGAACTGCTCACCAATGTTTTCCCGATTCCCAAATCGTTTTTCCATTGCGGACGATGGGTTGCCAGATAGTTGATAGCGACGCTGAGATAGTGGTTCGGGTTCATTAACCCCATGCTTTTGGTGACGATACCGTGACGGTCAAAATCGGTATCATTCCCGAATGCGATATCAAACTCCTCTTTCATAGCCACCAGTCCCGCCATTGCATACGGAGATGAACAGTCCATACGCACTTTTCCGTCTTTATCGCAATGCATAAATGAGAAAGTAGAGTCAAGCGTGTTATTGAATACTTTCATATTCAGTCCGTAGCGCTCTTTAATCGCACTGTAATAGGCCATACCTGAGCCACCCATCGCATCGGCTCCGATGTGGATACCGGACTTGGCGATCGCTTCCATATCGACGACATTTTGCAGATCTTCGACGTAAGGAGTCATATAATCGTATTCGACGATATTTTCAGCCCTCAATGCCTCATCAAGAGGGTATTTTTTAATGTCAACCATCCCATTTTCCATGATAGCGTTGGCCCGTGATTCGATCCAATCAGTGACATCGCTGTCCGCCGGTCCGCCGTGCGGAGGATTGTATTTGAATCCTCCATCCGTCGGAGGGTTATGCGACGGCGTGATAACAATCCCGTCACACAGCGGTGCTCCTGCTTGAGTGTTGTGGGTCAAAATAGCGTGTGAAATTACAGGTGTCGGCGTATAGCCTCCTTCTTTGGCAATACGAACCTGAACACCGTTGGCACTCAAAACCTGCAAGGCACTCATTTGTGCAGGATAAGAGAGGGCATGCGTATCCATCCCCATAAATAAAATTCCGTCGATACCTGCGTGCTGACGATAATCACACACCGCCTGAGTGACAGCCAAAATATGCATTTCGTTGAAACTGTTCAACAACGAAGATCCTCGATGCCCGGACGTTCCGAAACTAATTCTTTCTTCTTTATCATTAACATTTGGCTTTTGTGTATAGTATTCGGTGATTAATCGGGGGACATTTACCAGTTCCGATTTAGGGACTTGTTTTCCGGCATAAGGATGGATGCTCATAAACTGCCTTTGATATTGATAT
>NZ_JAQTQR010000054.1 GCF_028712165.1 Sulfuricurvum sp.
TTAACTGAACTAACTTCACCGTATTGTCCGAAAAGATCTTTAAGATCGTTTTCGTCTTTGCCGTAGGGAATGTTCCCGACATAAATTTGTGTCACATTGTACTCCGTGAAAAAATCGAACTATAACCAGCATAATCCTTATGACCATTTTATCCATTACAATCTTATGGGAATGTTAAAAATAATTGTATTTCCGTTATTAATGCTGGCACGGTTGCATATCTTTACAAAAATGAGCTAACCACATGGAAGGTGCCAAAATAGGGGTTATTACCTGCTTAGGTGTAGTTCGAAAAGTAAGATTACGAAGGAAGCGGGGTAAAGTAAGGATCAGAATTTTGAAGTTTTTGGAGAATAACGTTTCGCGGGAGAGGTCGGGAGAGGTGGTATCCCTGAAGCGTATCAATTTTATTTTTTATTAAAAAGTCAAAATGCTCGCTTTCCTCGACCCCTTCAGCCGTCACACTCATTCCGAGAACGTGAGCGAGATTCGACATGGCTTCGACGATATGGCGGTTTGAATTGACCTCAAAAAGGGTGAGTATAAACGATTTATCGATTTTAAGAGTATCAATAGGAAGTTGGGCTAAATAGGCAAATGACGAATAACCGGTTCCAAAATCATCCAATGCGATCCGTACCCCTCCATCTTTGAGTTTATTGAGTTGGACAGCGGCTACATCGATGTTTTCCATAACGGCACTTTCGGTAAGCTCGACTTTTAAAAAGGAGGGCGGTATGTCACGTTCTTTGAGATAGTTTAAAAGATCTTGAGAAAAATGTTCTTGGAGAAGTTGTTTGGATGAGACATTGATTGCCACAAAAAACGGCTGTGAGCATATCTGCCGTACTGAAGTGATAAAATCACAGGCTTGTTGTAATACTACTTCGCCGATTAGGAGAATATCTCCGTTGGTTTCGGCAACCGTAATAAAAATATCGGGAGAAACAAAGCCTTCTGTCGGATGGGGCAGCCGCATAAGCGCTTCATATCCTTCCAATCGGAGTGTCGTACTGTCAATCAGCGGCTGAAAATAGAGTTCAAAAAGGTTTTGTTTCAGTCCGTCACGTACCAACGATTCAATGTATAAAAAGTTGTGGATAGCGCGCTGCATAGAGGAATGGTAGTAAACAAATTGGTTTTTCCCTTTATTTTTGGCTTCATACATGGCCGTATCGGCATGTTTGATCAAATCTTCCCCGTTTTTGGCGTCTTGAGGGTAGAGGACGATTCCGATGGAGGTGGAGAGAAAAAAATCGATTTCGTTGACCCGGAAAGGACGTTTGAACATTTGAATCATACGTTCGGCAAACGTGTCAACGTGTGACACATCGGTATTTTGGAGTAAAACAACAAATTCATCCCCGCCGAAACGGGCACAAAAGTCATGCTCTTCCGTAGTTTCGAGAATACGGCGGCTCACTTCAAGTAGGATTTTGTCACCGACTTCATGTCCCATCGTGTCATTAATGTTTTTAAAATTGTCCAAATCCAAAAAGAGCAGAGCAAAAGGGGTTGAAGCGGAGTGCTCGAAACGATTTTCAAGTTGAAGTTTTAGTTTGGCCCGATTCGGAAGAAGCGTAAGCGGGTCATGGTAGGCTAAAAATGCGATCTCGTCACTTTGTGTTTTTGAGGAGGTGATATCGGTGGTGATACCGATAAAGAGTTTGAGTGTCGGATGATGGTGAATCCGGCTGTTAAGCCATCGCGATTCACCGTCATTGCGGAGAATTCTAAAACGGATCTCTTGGGATTGACCGGGGCGAAGTGTTTGAAAAAACATTTTGACCAATTCTCGGTCATCGGGATGAATCTGCTGCTGCCAGAGAGAAGGATCGGATAAAAACGTCTCTTTGGTAAAGCCGAAAACCCCTTCAACCGCATTGTTGACGTAGTGAAGAGAGAGCGTTTTATTATCAATGTACCAGATCACTTCATCGATACTGCTCAAGATCTCTTCAAGTTCCTGATTTTTAGAGTTGAGCAACGTTGATAGTTCTTGAGCCTGATATTCTATGAGTTCTTTAGAGAGGCGCAGCTCTTTATTCAGACGATTGATATCGGTGAGGTTACGTATATTGACAAAGAACCGGACATGATCATCTTTGCGAATCATCCGTACACTTTTAATCGCTTGTACAATTCTCCCGTCACGATGGAGAAAATCGGTTTCCGCATCGAGGGATTTCCCCTCGTCCATAACTTTTGTGATACATTTTGAAAACACGTCAATATCGGCTAAAAGACTCAATATATTGAGCCCTAAAAGCAGATCATTTTCATACCCTACCATCTCGGAAAATGCTTCGTTGGCGAAGAGAATAACCCCTCGCTCATCTACCATTAAAATCCCCTCCGGAAGATAATTAAGTACGTCGTAAAGAGGGGCTTCTGTTTGCATTGAATCCTAAACGTGATTATTTTGTGATATTGTAATTTTTTATAGTTTAAAACTACCTTTTTATTTGTGTTAGGAAAGCATAATCAGAATTTAGATATAATCGCGAAATTTTAGTATATAAAGAGTTTTCTAATGGTACAAGTTACAAAATTAACAATGCGTTTCGGAAGTCGGATTTTGTTTGAGGGGATTAACCTCAAACTCGACCGCAACAAACGTTACGGTCTTATCGGAGCCAACGGCGCCGGAAAAACAACATTCTTGAAAATTCTCAGCGGTGAGATCAAAGAGTACGAGGGGGATATCTCCATCGAACCGGGTCTCAAAGTGGGTGTTTTGGGACAAAATCAGTTTGCATTTGAAGATTTTACGATTGCCGATGCAGTATTGTGGGGAAATAAACGTCTTTTCGATGCGATCAAAGAGAAAGAGCATCTTTATGCGACGGGAGATTTTGAAGACGATAAAGTCAACGATCGTTTGGCTGAATTGGAGATGATCTGTGTCGAAGAGGACCCGACTTACGAATACGACGTTCAAATTGCAAAGATTTTAGAAAATGTCGGAATTTCGGCAGATCATCATAACGATCTGATGTCGAGTCTCCCGTCATCGGAAAAATTCAAAGTTTTGCTGGCACAGGTTCTGTATCCGAAACCGGATGTTTTGTTCCTCGATGAGCCGACGAATAACCTCGATATCGATACAATCGGATGGCTGGAGCATGAGCTTCAACGTCACGAGGGAACGATGGTCGTTATCTCGCATGACCGTCACTTTATCAATGCCGTCGTTACCAATATTCTCGATGTGGACTTCCAAAAAATTCGTGAATTTACCGGAAACTACGATGACTGGTATCTCGCTTCAACCGTTATGGCGAATCAGGCGCAGTTGGAACGCGATAAAAAACTCAAAGAAAAAGAGCAGCTCGAAGCATTCGTTCGACGCTTCTCGGCCAATGCATCGAAAGCAAAACAAGCTACTTCACGTCAAAAACAACTCGATAAACTCACGATTGATGACATCAAGCCATCTTCCCGCCGTGATCCGAGCATCGTTTTTAAAGCGAAACGCCAAATGGGTGACGAAGCACTCGATGTGATTGATGTTTCTCACAGCTACGGGGATTTGAATGTCTTGCACGACATTAACCTCAAAATCGTTCCGGGTGAGAAAATTGCTGTTATCGGAGCCAACGGTGTGGGTAAATCGACGTTGCTCAAAATCATCATGGAAGAGATCAAGCCGACCGGCGGCAGTGTCAAATGGGGAGCAACGATCGAGCCGACCTATTTCCCTCAAGATACGGCTGACCGTATCAAAGGAAGCGAGACGCTCTATGATTGGCTCCGTGCATTTGATCCGAAACGTGAAATTTCGGAAATCCGTAACTGTTTGGGGCGTATGCTGTTTAACGGCGAACAGCAGGAGAAAAGTATCGAGAAGATCAGCGGAGGGGAAAAACACCGTATGATGCTCTCTAAAATGATGTTGGAGGGGGGAAATTTCCTCGTTCTCGATGAACCGACCAACCATCTTGACCTCGAAGCGATTATCGCATTGGGAGAAGCGTTGTACGAGTTTGAAGGTAACGTAATCTGTGTGAGCCATGACCGTGAGTTGCTCGATGCATTCGCCGGACGTGTTATCGAATTGCATACGGATGGAAGCTATACCGATTTCAAAGGTACGTATGAAGAATTTGCTGAGGCAAAAGCAAGTGGAAACTTATAAAAATTACGTCGGGTTCGGTGTCGCCGGAAACTTTGCCCTACATCTTGAACAAGCCGGTGAAAGTGCCGATTTTAAAGACATACTGACGGAAGATCCTAACGGTCCGAAAGGGATGTTCCCTTTTTATGTCCCTGGACGCGAAGGGCAGCTGGGAATCTATCCGATTAGCAGTGATACCATTGCGCTCCCTAAAGAGGAGTGTAATGTTCAACCTGAACCTGAAGTCGCACTCATTTGTGATCTAGATTATGACTCAGAGGGTAATGTAACCGCTATCACGCCGAAGTTTTTCGGTGCCTATAACGATTGCTCACTTCGCAAAGAAGGGGCTGAAAAAATCAGCCAAAAGAAAAATTGGGGTGCCTCGTCCAAAGGGCTCTCTTCAACCCTTATTCCGATCGATACATTTGATAAAGGCGGAGTGATGGATACGTATCGCATCGCTTCTTTTTTACGACGCGAAGGGATGCTGATGCGTTACGGAGAAGATGTTGAACTCACGGGTTACAGCTTTTTTTACGGAAAACTGCTGGAGTGGATGAAAAATCAGATCAATTCCCAAGTTGATTTCGGTCCCTTAGAACCGATCAACAGCTATCTCAAAGATGCGGGGAACCCTCAGCAGGCTATTATCAGTATCGGCGCAACCCGTTATACCCGTTTTGGGGAGAAGAACTTTCTCCAAGAGGGGGATGAAGTGATTGTCGTGGTGTATGACAACGGACAATACTGTACCAACCCAATCCTCTCGATGGCAAATCGAAACGCTTTTGAAGCTGAGGGGATAAGCGCATTGGTGCAAAAGGTAATCCGTGCTTAAACCTGGACTGTACCGCCATTACAAAGGGAAACATTACGAGGTGATCGGTGTTGCAAAACACTCTGAGACATCTGAAAGTCTTGTTGTGTACCGCCCATTGTACGGTGAACGCGGTTTATGGGTACGACCGCTCGAGATGTTTATCGAGATTCTTCCCAACGGCATGAAACGCTTTGAATACTGCGGAGAGATCCAGTGAGCCGTGGAACGAAACTCTCTCTTGATCTCGGCGCCTCATGGGGCGATGGATGGAGTATGGAAGAGGAAAAAACCTCCAAGGTACTCACAATTCTCGAACCCTCTGCACACCGCCTTGTTTTCCAAAAAGAGAAACGCAAAGGGAAAGTGGTGACACTTGTCGGCCCTTTTAACCTCAGCGAAGAAGATGCCCTAAAAACGCTTTCAGCCTTAAAAAAATCACTCGCTTGCGGTGGTGCGTACAAAGAGGGGTGGATGGAGTTTCAGGGCGATATTGCACCAAAAGTACGCGAAAACCTCGAAAAACTCACCTTTAAATTTAAAAAATAATTACAACTTATTACTAAATACCACTTGATTACGTCCCCGTTCTTTTGCCGCATAGAGGTTGGTGTCTGCCGCATGGATTAATGCATCATCACCCATAAGTGCTGTCGGAACGATACAGATGCCTCCGATAGAAACACTTAGTGTCGGTAAAATTTTTGATCCTTTATGCTCGATTTTTAATTTTTCAATATTCGAGCGCAATCTCTCCCCCATAATATGAGCATTTTTGCAATCAATATCGGTGAGGATAATGCCGAATTCTTCCCCACCCAGACGAAACGGATAGTCCCCCGGACGCTGGAAGGTAGCTTTGAGGGTTTTCGCAACTGCTTGAAGTGCCTGATCCCCTTGCAAATGACCGTATGTGTCGTTGTACTGTTTGAAAAAATCGATGTCAAGCATCATAAAGACGAAAGGTTTAGCGGAACGCAAAGCCCGTTTGAACTCCCGCTCATATACGAGATTAAAATAGCGTCGGTTATATAGGGAAGTAAGCGAATCGGTATAGGAAGCCTGCTCAAGCTTGAGATTGAGATGCTGTAGAGTTTCAGTTGTGGTGATAAGTTGATACTGCTGCCATTCGATTCGGGCAAATATTTTCCATGCCAATCCCATCACTAACACTAAAATGACTCCCAAAAACAAAATCAACTGCATCAGCGCATTTTCATATCGTGCCATAAGATTCAAGTGCTCATACCGCGCTGAGGCATTTTCATAAGCGATTAATTGACGGATTGTTTCATGGATGGAGTGGAGATTATCGTTTAATGTGCTCAACGAGATCGGGTGCGAATGTTTCGGATCGAGCATGATGGAGCGGATCTGGATAAAGTAACCTCCGATTTGATCCATCTGCGATTCGGTGTAATCGACATAAGGCATCTCTTCGGGACGTTTGGGATGGGAGAGATAGCTTGACCATCCCTGCTGTATTTTTTCCATGCCGAGTGAGATTTTTTGCGCGGCATCATCATCGCTGAGCAGGTGATTGTGCCAGCGGTAGACGGTTATAGTTAGATCATTTTCATACGCATCATTGATGGAAGAGAGTTCGCTTAAAGGGACAAGGGAACCGTAATAGAGGGTATCCATATGCCGTTTGATATTTTTGATATTGAAATATCCGATCAATCCTACAACACTCAGCCCAAATCCGACCAGTAACAATAAGTAAAGGAGTTTGGATTTTAGTTTGAGCGATTCCACGGTTTGGCTTAATCTTTTGTATTTGGATAAATAATCTAAGCAACTCCTATACCAAAAGCCAATACAATCACATATTATAATCGGGAGGTAGACAATGGCAAAACGTCTTATTAAAGATGAGCGGATTAAAACAATTGTCCATAACATTGCCGAAGACTTTCGTTTTTCACATGAGACAGGTGATTATGCGCTCTTATTTTATAAAGCGGATACGGAAGGCTCGGTTCGCGGAAGCGATATCGATTTGATGATCGAATATCTCTCTACCGGACTTAAAGAACTTCAGGACAATATTCAGTGGCGTAGAGAGTTTTTGAGTGAAAATCCCGGAGTTGATGAGATGCGCATGTTGGAAAATTTGGGTGTTATCGAAAAAGAGTATATCGATTTACTCGAATTTTTACGTTAAGAATGAATTGGAAAAGGTTGAAAATATGAAATTAAAATTTTTAGTTGTTAGCAGTTTGATAGCTGTTTCGACACTTGGGGCAAATGAGGGTTTTAACAGTGAGTTCAGCCATTTTGTCGGTGGAGCAGTAATGGCAGGGGGGATTACGGCGGTTGTTGACCGCTATTATCCGGAATATCGCTCTGATAGAGGGATGATCGGATTTGAGGTGAGCAGCATCGCTATCGTTGCAGAACAGGGGATAGAGTATGCTATGCACGGTAATGCCCGCGGACAACTGTTGGATGCAGCTTCACATATCGCCGGCTCTGCGTTGGGCGCCTATGTTACGGACCAGTATATATTGTCTCCTGTCGTTCAAAACTCGGCGAGTGAAGGGAAGTACATCGGATTAAATCTCCAACATACTTTCTAAGTTGCAGGAGCGTTTATTTCGCCGCTTTATAAGGTTCGAGAGGGAGCTTTTTGCTGATGGCGTATTGGATTCCTCCGGCCAAATCGATAACATTGTAACCTAACTGGTTTCCTAAATACGTTCCCAGCACTTTACTGCGGCTACCGCTGTTACAGATAACGGCAAAGCGTTCATTTTTTTTGACTTTTGTATTCAGTTCCGCCAAAAATCCGTTTATATCGTAATCCCCTTTTTCATTAAAAAACATAATAGGGATCGAACCTTTGACTAACCCAGTGGTTTTCCATTCTTCGGGAGTACGGATATCTATAATTTTGATTTTGGAATCGATCAGTTTTTGATCGATCGGTTGACGAATATAGTCGGCCATCAACGTGGTGGCAAACAACATAATGGTAATAAGTAAAATGCGCATTCTAAATCCTCTTGAGGGTATAATGGCGGTATTGTATCGATGAATAATTAATATGAGGGTTTATGGCGACATCTAAAACGGAAAATTCAAAACGGCTTCGGTATATTCGACTGTTGGGACGATTTATCAATGGAATACTCTCGTATTTAGCGAAAAGTGAAAACCCGACGAAAGAGCAGTATGACCAAAAAGTAGATATGAATTTCCGGTTTTTGGAAAAAAATGAAGCGGTCAAACTGTATAAAGATGAATACATGGTACTCGAGGCGTTAGGGCAAAAAATTCTCGATTTTCGTGCTAGTGATGAGAGTATCGAGACGATTAAAGAAGAACTGTTTTACGCCCAAAATCAGTTGGAAAAGAGGGTTAATGCCCGCAGCTACAAAAAATCAAAACATGACAATCATGCTACGGACGGGTGGTAAAGAAATATATTAAATACTGATGACACGGTTTCTTCCTGAACTTTTTGCATCATATAATGCTTTATCGGCTCTGGCAATCGTTTGAAGGATCGGTTCGTCTTTCTGATATAACGTTATTCCAAAACTGCACGTTATTTTAGGATTCTCTTCAAATGTATGCATTTCAATGGTGTTCCGGAGATTTTCGATAATTTGAGTTGCTGATTCTAGAGATGTTACCATTATTAAAATGATAAATTCTTCTCCGCCCCATCGGATGATTTCATCTTCAACTCTAAGAGATCCTTTAATTAACTCGGCTAGCGATTGAAGAATCTTATCCCCGACATTGTGACCATAGGTATCGTTAACCTGTTTAAAATAGTCAATATCAAGCATCGTGAGGGCAAGTTCCTTATGCTGCAGTTTAGATGTTTGAATAAAATTATTTGTATTCATCTCGAAAAAATAGCGATTACGAACTTTAGTAAGCGGATCAAAAAATATTTTGCTTTGAAGTTCGAGATTTTCTTCCATCGTTTCGGAGATATCGGTGAAAGAGACTACCTTGAACGAATCGCTGATTAACGTTATTTCTGTATGGAACGCATGTTTCTTTCCCTCTTTATCGGTCATCATTACGATACGATCGGCATTGGGGTATGTGGATAGGATATCAATCCAAGAAGCATCAGGACTTATTTTTTCCAGATGAAAAAAACGATCGTTTTTTTCAAAGAAATCGCAAATGCAATGATAGTGTTGAAGAAAGTCCGAGAGATTTCGGTATCCGAAAAAGTTTAAAAAAGCGTGATTGACTTCTGAAATCCTTTTTCCGTCTGAAATAATTACAATGGAGTGCTGTGCATCAAGAATTGTTTTGATTTTTTGCAAGTTTGCTTTTTGTTTAATGTAAAAAAATAATATGAATATGAGAATAATGACGACTGTAAAAAAGATCAAGTAGGTAATAACGGTAATGTAATACTCATATGACGTATCAATCGATGATAACGGTTTAAAAAGTAAAAAGGTGGCTATCGGAGTTTTGTCAATAGTATATAACGGATGACGAATAATGAGCTGCCGACTAGGAACATCAATTTTATACGTTTGATGCGGGTCGATAAAATAGTCGAGTCCATGACGTTCAATATCAGCTAAAATAGTCTTATCCGCATTTTTATTGGCAATATAATGCTCGTTGACAAAGAGTTTAGTAAACGGCTTTTGGAGTTGATTTGTATATCGTTTGTCAACGATGATAATGGTTTTGTATCCTTCGTATTCTAACTTTTTGGCAATGGAATTGAAATGGCTGATAACTTCAATAAAACCTAAAAAACGGGAATTTTTGTCATATATCGGAGTCATGGCTTTGAAAGTCAAGTCATATTTGCCAACGCTGATACTCGTCATAATCTGAGGGGTAGTAAGTATCTTTTTAACATCCGAACGGACAGCAGAGATATCGTCATTTTTTTGAGAATCCCATGATCGGGCAAGGCTAATCCCGCGATTGTCCACAAGTTGAATCCAAACATTTTTAAAATCGGTGTTATGATTTAATTCCTGTGATAAAGATAGGAGCAGCGGTTGGATATCGCTTTTTTGAATCAATGCTTTTTCAATGTCGGAGTTTTTAGTTAAAGAGAGGGCTATTGAGAGGGTAGCATTGCCTTTTTCATCGATCAATGTATCAATTTTTTGTTCGGCCATGGATGCCATGGTTGCAAAATTTTCACGCTGAAAATTTTCAATTTTATCTTTGCGGTAAAAGTTCATTACAACCCAAATGGCGATTGCAATTAGAAGAAAAAGGAGGATAAGCGGAAAATCCCGTTCTTTTCTGAGCATTATGCTTACTTTTCTTTGGAAATTAAACCATTGTAGCAAATTAAAAATTAATTAAGTAATGTAGTGATGAAAAAAGTTGTAATTTTTATATTATGTTGAGGGATTAAAGCATTCCCAAATGTTCCAATAGGATTTTACATCCTAAACCGATAAGCATCAATCCCCCAAGCATCTCTGCTTTGCTCTCTAACAATGAACCTAATTTTTTCCCGATATAAACTGCCGCAACACAGAGGATAAAGGTTACAAGTCCGATAACTCCCGCTGCAATGAATATATCTGTTTGTAAAAAGGCAAATGTTACCCCGATCGCCATAGCATCAATACTGGTAGCAATTGCCAGTGAGATAAGGGTTTTATTTGATAGATCGCTTACCTCTTCGTCAAACTCGTTTTTATACGCTTCATAAAGCATTTTACTCCCAAGTCCTACGAGGAGAATAAATGCGATCCAGTGATCAAACGCCTGGACGTAATCGGCAAAACTGATTCCGATAAAATATCCTGCGATCGGCATAGCCGCTTGAAAAAATCCGAAAACGGCGGAAATAAAAAGGGTTCTGGAAAGTAACAACTCTTTGTATTTAGAACCGATGGCGATTGAGACAGCGACGGAGTCCATTGCCAACGCAACGGCGAGAAGAAGAAGTGTTTCCATAAAAAATCCGTGATTAAAGTGCGGAATTATAGCATTAAGGGATACGCTCCAATCGGTCTTTGACATCACTGAGACGAACAAAGGAAAAACCTTCTGCTTTTAACTTTTCTACCCCTTCTATCACTCCCTCGCGTGTACCGCCTTCGGGATGGTTCATATGAAAAATAACGATATCGCCGCCGTGGGCGCTCTCTAGCTGCTGCGCTACTTTGGGTGCGCTAAAGGTGGCCCCTGCATCTCCCAGAACACTGAAGCCTGCGATCTCGACTCCGTTTTGGTGTGCAATGGCAACCGCTTGTTCATCATAATAAGCGGTACCGGATCGAAAAAAGCGGGGACGTTTGCCGGTGAGCTTTTCAATCAAGTCACCGTTTCCGTTGATTTCATGTGCGACCTCTTCAGGCGAAGCGGTACCGGGGATATTGTAAACACTTTTACCGTTTACCGAGAGAGGATGATGTGCGGTACCGTGGTTGGCGATTTCAAACAATGGATTTGCTGCCAATCGTGCAAAAATTTCGGGGTTGCTTTGAATCCATCGGGAGTTAATGAATAAGGTGGCAGGAATACGGTTTTCACTCAAAAAGTCGATAAGCCCCGCATCAAACTGCGAACTTTTTGCACTTCCCCCGCACGCATCAAAGGTAAGGGCAACCTCTTTTTTATCGGTATGGAATTTTGTGGTTACCCCGGTAACGTTCTCTCCCCATTGTTTCGGCTCATCGGCGAAAAGGGAAAGGGCTGTAAGCAAAAAAGCTAAAGAAAATTGCAGAAGCATAGAATGATCCTTGTTTATAGAGCTGAATTGTAGCATAGTGGATCAAACTCTTTAGTTGCATCTTAATTTATGTTTTCTTCTTTACTTTGACATTGAAACGGTTAACGACCGCCTTTTCCGCCACCAAAACCGCCACCGTTATTCATCATTCTTTGAGGAGCATTTTCTGGACGGTTCATAAATTTTTGTTTTTGTTCTTGGGTCATAGTCTGATAGCGGCTTTGAAGTTCTTTGTGAAGCTGTTCGCGTTCTCTCTGATTCGTCATTGTCCCGCGTTTCTCCAAAAGCTGATCGGTATTCATATTGTGAAACGTATTACGGATTTCGTTTTGGGTACGTTCACGTTCTTGCTGCATACTTTGTTGAGTCGTTTGAACTCCTGAATCTGCAGCTTCTGCAAGCATAAATGTTGACAAAACAATACTTGCAGAAATTATTGTCATATATGATTTCATAGTAATACTCCTTTCTTAAAATATAGAGGAGTATGAAGTATTACTTTTCATACTCCTTATGGTTTAATGCGCTGACTTATCTGTTTTGCTTCGATAATAGCAGTTTTATTCGCCGTGGGCAGCTAGAATCGCAAGGCGAACCGCATCCGCATCGGCAGCTAATTGCTCATTCGTCACACCGGCTGGATTGCTTACACCTAGGATAATGTTCATAGCTTTAACGGTATCAGCTGTGATCGGTTTGGTTTTATCCGATGCACTTGCTAAGAAAGTGACGGCTTGCAAATAGGCCGACCCCCCGCTTAGTGGAGCAATAGATTCACCTTTTAAAACTGCTTGATAAAGTGCTAAACTTTGTGTCGGAGAATCAACACGAACGATAGCAATTTTTGATTCATCGATTGTTGGTGTATCTGGATTATCAGCAATACCACTGTCTCTTGTTCCAGCAAGAATGGCTGCTTTAATAGCATCCACTGTAGTCAAGTGGTAAAGGTACCAATCTGAAGTACTCGAAAGCGCTTCTGCCTTTGCTTGATCACGAGTATGCTGAGGTGCACGAGCAACGTTTAGTCGGCCGTATTCACCTTCTGGGATACCTTCTTGAGCCCATACCGGTTTTCCTTTGTTACCGCTGGTATCGGACTTCCCTTTTTGGTGGTTTTCAGAATCACCTTTATAAACAGCGTCTTTTCCACCTTTGCCTTTTCCTGATCCGCCTTTGCCTTTATCGGATTCCCCGCCTTGGCCTTTATGCCCGCCGGTACCCTTACTTCCATTGCTTCCTCCGTCTTCTTCTGCAAATGCATTGGTTGCAAAGCCATTGAAGTGTACAGATGCCGGCATGATTAATGAAGCTGCTAGTACAAAACTACCTGCTGTTAAAACTTTCGTGATGAATGATGATTGTGTTGCCATGGACAACTCCTTGATATGTATTTAGATTTATATTCTACAAACCATATATGAGATTAATATGAGATTTTTTATATTTTATTTGGTGTTTTTTATAAAGATTGTTGTGTTTTCTTTGGAAGTGGAAAAGTGATAGATAATTAGGAATTCAAAACGCATAAAGCGTTTTGAAAAGAATTAAAAGTGATAGCCTAAACCAAAGCGGAAGAGGCTTTCATCATTGTCGTAAGTGACGACATCAGGAGAAGATGATCCTGTCGTAAAACTATATGAGCCATAGTTGGTATAGCTGTAATCCATACGCATAAAGAGGGATTTATTGAATGGAATCTCGGCACCGAGGCCGACACGGCTTCCCAATACAGTATTGTCCTGATCTACCCAGTTATTGCCGCCGGCACTTCCTTTTAAATATTCTGAATTAAATTTGGTTTCGACACGGCCGACACGGCCATAGATCATAGAACCGTTTTTTAGGACATATCCCAATCGAACACTTTCACCGAAGCCACCTTTTTTGTGGACGTAATAATCACGTCCGCCTGTAGCACTCGATGTTTGTCGGTCATGATGCCATCCGAAGGTGCTTGCTTCTGCTTCGAGTTCTGCCCCGAGATACCAGTTGCCGAATGTTTGACCATATCCGAGGAATGCCCCTCCGGTAAAGCCGTCTCGACCAAAATCGGCGTTAAGAACAGTTCCGTCACTGTGGAGTGCTTGGATATTACTATTGAGTGGTCCATGCCCTAACATTGCACCGACATACATTCCATCCAGATAATTTGGATCAATGGAAACGGTTTTGTCAGTAGTATCGCTTCCACCGAAATTCCATCCGAGTCCGAGTTTAAAAGTACCGCCGGTGATATCGGCAGCATCATTGCGCAGAAGTGTTCCTACATCGTTAAATACTGGAATTGTGTACGTATTATAATTAGTATACGCATAATCCATACGCATAAAAAGGTTATTTCCCATCGGGATGTCAGTTCCTAATCCGAGACGGAAACCATCCATCGTTTTATCTTGGTTTACAGTATAAACGGTACCATCGACAGATGTTCCGGATTCATCAACTGCCTGGATATAGTTATTGAATTTGGTACGAGCCCAACCCATACGGCCATAGAATAATGACCCGTTATCGAGCATATATCCCGGACGAACGGAGAGAGAAAATCCGTTATCCTGAGCGACTTTAAAGAAAGTGTCACCGATGTGGTCATGGGAAAGTTCAGTGTTGCTGTGATCAAATTCCGCTTCTGCTCCAAAATATAAATGTTTGTCAAGCATCTGCCCATACCCTGCAAAGAGACCGGATATGATCCCTGTTTCGGCAAACTTGCCATTGTCATAATTAAGAGGATTGCCGGTCCAAGGATCACGTAGTCCGGAGGTTGCTGCATTGAGGCTGTTTACGCCTAAGGTACCCCCAGCGTAAAAGCCTGTTAATGTATTGCTGAACGGTTCTGCAAATAGTGACCAGCTAGGATAGGTAAATGTTAGTGTTGTCGGCTGTACCCGTGTTCCGAAATCGGTTCCAAGAGTTACATAGATGAGATTATTATCATATTCTGCATAGTTGACAGGAGCTGTGTAATCCGGACTTTGTGACATTGCGGTAGAGCTACGCTTGCGATATTGGTAATTAGCTGCACTGTAAACGGCATTGGAAAGATAATATTTCACTCCGACACCCGCTCCTGTATAGATATCGGTTCGATCGATATCATTGTATTTACTCCATTGCCGAGTAAGCGATGCATTGAGTGAAAGATCTCGAGAGAGATTATGGTTAACTTTACCGGTTAGCGCCGTATTGATATAGCCTGATGAATTGAGTACCGTTGTCTCTTCCAACGAACGGGAAAGATCGAGTGAAAAAGTCGTCCATGGAGCTGTTTGGTATTTAACGTTCAGGCCGTAATCAGTTGCGTCAACGTTATTGAAGAGTGGATCATTATAATATTGGCGGATACGCCCGATATAAGCTTCACTCGAGAGGATATCGGAGGGCTTATAGGACATTCCTAGTGTTGCGTTATAGCCGCTTGAATTACGATTGTTTCGAAGCGGATCCGTGATCCTGTACTGTCTATGGTCATTTGCCCCTTGAACAAAGAGTTTTACTGCGTCGGAAGCAGAGTAGGTCACTCGTCCACCGACTAGTGATTCTTTGCGGTCACGATAATCATTGGAATACGTTCCGCCGCCGACGAGAGAGGTGTTTTCATAATTCAGTTTTGTCGCTGAAGCTCCCAATCGTACGGATAAGCGCTCTGTGAGGTCATGATAGATACCGATGTTTCCGCTTAGGTCAGTATAGCGGACCGGATTAGCTAATGCCGATGTTTGCTCAACTTCAAGGGCATCTGGAGAGGAGCGGTCTTCGTGATTGCGGGAGAGATGCACGCCGCCGTATACATTGGTCGATTGGGTTAGATCTAAACGCCCTTTTCCATATACCCACGGATCGTTTGTATTTTCAGCTGTAAAACGGTGGTAGCGGTTTAGATCGACTCCGCTTCCTAATTCTAATGAATGGCGGTCAAAGTTAGATTTCATTCGAATTTCTGGAGTCGTTGTCAGAATTGCATCTGATACCTCATTTTTACGTGAGGCATAGATGTTGTCATCGTACATCACAGTGGCAGATAATTCGGGAAATAAGAGAAAGTTTCCCCACGGGATTCCACCTGTGTTCTCTTCTTTCTTAACACTGTGCTGAATTTCTTGGACAGGGTCTTCCGGTTTTGGCGGAGTAACCGGAATTGTACCGTTTTGAATAACTGAACCTGTTTGATTGCCTTGTTGTGCTTGATTTTTTGCTTGTTCGTTTGGCGCCCCTATCGCATTTGTCGCCAAAATAAGTGCCGCAGCGATTGAAATACTATAACTCATACTAGTAATAGATCGGGTCATATAGAATCCTTGATAATTATTCAAGGGCAATTCTAATAATTTTAAATGAGATTTTTATAATATTATTAAAAATAATTTTAAATATTTTTTATTAGTTGAAATCCATTTTATAACCTATAGTGCTAATGTTGCGAAGAAGTTGGGGAGAAGTTTTTTTTCGAATGCTGCGTACCAGGGTGCGAAGTGCATCCATACTCATAAAAGAGCCTTGCCATACGTGATTTTCTATTGTTTTATAGGGGATGACTTTCCCTTTGTTTTGTAAATAAAGTTCGATTAAAAGTGATTCTTTTTTAGATAATTGTATGGGTTCTTTGTTGGGGTAATTTATTATTTTATTGATTGGATCATAGATAAAGTTATTGGGTAAGTTAGAAAAGGTTGCCGGGTGTTGTTCAAGAATTTTTTTGACTGAAATATTAAGTGCGTCAATTAACGCATGCTTACTTGTTGGTTTCGTCAAAAAACGGGTGATTCCTAGATTGATTGATTCGAATAAACTCTCTTTATCTGTTTGAGATGCGGTAATAATAACGGGTATATGTGCCTCTTTCTGACGAAGATACCGGAAAGAATCAAGCCCTTTTTGGTCCAATACATGGAGATCGATTAATGCCAAATTCATTTTTCCTGTTTGTATCATAGTATGTGCAGAATCCGGCGGGTTGGCACTTATAATATTGAAACCATTTTTACGTATCAAAGGGGAATTTTTTTGGTGGCTCTTAATATCATCATACAGATAAAGAAGAGTCATTTCACTAATTTTAATCATTGCTATTGGGTCTCTTTTGGATAAATTCAATTAGAAAGTTTAGTATGCAGTAATTATATTTTAATGAGAATTTTGCATAAATGGATACAGAATTATTTCATTTTCAATTGATACTATAAAGTCATTTTGTAGCCAAGCCCGTTGCAGTTTTCAATAATATCTTTATAGGTTTTTTTACGTAGAGAGTGCACAAGAGTACGTAGCGCATCCATGCTCATAAAAGAGTCTTGCCATACTAGTACGGCAATGACATCATAAGAGATGATTTGATTTTTATTTCGTATTAGAAGTTCGAGCAACAGATACTCTTTTTTAGATAATTGATCTTTTGACCCATCCGGACGATTAATTGTTTTATTGATCGGATCGTAGCTAAATTTGTTGTGGAGACGGGTAAATGTTAGCGGATGACAATTAACCGCTTTTTTTTTGGCGGCTTCGAGCGCATCTATGATCTCTTCTTTTGCACAAGGTCTGAGTAAATAGCGGGTAATGTCAAGATTAATAGCTTCCAAGAGTATGTGTTCATCCGTAGACTTTGTCGTGATAATAACCGGAGTCATGACTTCTTTATCTCGAAGACAACGGATGAAGTTTATCCCGCTATTGTCAGGTAACTGCTGATCAATCATAATAATGTCAACTTCATTTTTTCTAAAGAGATTGCATCCCTCCAATGTATTATCCGATGAAAGAACGCGTAAGCCATGTTCGCGCATTAATTGTGTGGTTTTTTCTCGAAGTTCTATTTTATTTTCGATAAAAAGAACGGTTAGTTTTGCTGAGTTGAGCATTTATTGTCTCCATTTATTTTTTTTAACAATGAATTTCCTTGGAAACGATTTAAGGTAAGACCATAAATAAAGATATTGGATTTTCTGTACTTTCTAGATTTCATAGGGATTTTAAAATAAAAAAATGAGAAAAAAATTGGGTAGATTAAAAAAAATTATATTAGTTGTTATTTGTGAACAAAGAAGATGAAAAGATAGCAGTTAATATTTAAATATTTATATGTAATCTTGCTATACTGCAAAAATTCATATTAAGTTTAAAAAATTTCTATTTCGTTTGAATACAATAGCCAGAAAAATTTGGAGCCAAGAACCTTATGAGAATACTTGAAAATTTAACTCTTTTATATATTGAAAATGATTTACCTTTTCGGAAAAAAACAACAGAAATGCTTCGTGATAACGGGATGAAAGTGTTAGAAGCGGAAACTACTTCAGAGGCTAGAAGTATCATAACGGATGGAATAGATATTATCCTTATTGATTTAAATCTTCATAAACAGGATCGAATTGATTTTATACGCTTCCTCCGGGAAAAAGAGGTTTCGATTCCTATTGTTATTACCGCAAATTGCAGTGATAAAGAGATATTGCTTGAAGCAATTAATCTTGATACAAGTTATTATTTGATTAAACCGTTTGATGACTCGGAGTTGCTTGCGGCTCTCAAGTTTGCAGCTAAAAGGTTATCTACTAATACTTTGCTCCCTTTGATTGATCTTATGAAGGGATACCACTATGACTTAATAAATAAATCGATTATATATCCTGATGGGCATAAGGAACATCTCACCCAAAAAGAGTCACTGCTTTTAGAACTTTTTTTGAAGAACGAGCACAAATACATCTCTTATGAAGTTATCAAATGTTATGTCTGGAATGATGATACTATTAGTATGGATACGATACGCACACTAGTACGCGAAGTTCGTGCCAAAACGTATTCTGCTTTGATCAAAAATCAAAGCAGGGTTGGTTATAAGATTGATCTTTAAGGAGAACAGTCCGTGTTGTCTCCAAAGATACATCGACCGTTCGTAATGAGTTTTCGAATGAGAAAAAAGAGTGCGACAGAAGCTATGAGTGCACTGACGAGAGCCTGTAGCATAAGCCCATCCATATAAAAAGTGATAGTAGCAATGATAAATGCAATTGTGAGGATAAAACACATTATTCTGTTTTTTCTTTGACGTAAGCAGCCCCGTGATTCACTTGTTCTTTGGTCCATTCGACGGAATGGGATGTATCTTCTTTAACACCGTGCCATGTAGCGGAACAGCCGGAAAAAAATGTCAAAACAAGGGTAAGAGAAAGGAGAGATTTCATTAGAATGCCTCTTTGTATAAAATACGAAAATTGTAACGGAGAAATGTTAACTACGGGTATTTCATTAACTAGAAAATTATCTCTTATAGCCTATAAATAGGCCATAGAGATAAGTAAGAGAGATATCAGGATTGAAATTGGTTGAGTTTGCTTTTCAGACTGTCGGTGAGTCCGTAGAGATGTTCTGCGGCACTTGCGATTTCTTCTACACTTCTGGCATTACTGGCCGTTAAGTCGTTGATTTTAGAGATGGAATTAACGATTTTAACGGAGTCATTCGCTATTTTTACCGAGTTATCGGCATTGCTCGCAACATTGATAATGGATTGATTCATTGAGGTGACCGTTTCCACAACCACATGTTCGACATTTTCGGAGATTCCGACAAGACGTTGAATATTTTTGGCATTACTCCCCATTTGCTCGGATGAGTCGTTGATTGATTGAACGATGACGTTAATGGTTGCATTGATTTCGGTCAAACTTTTTTGGGTACGTTCTGCCAGTTTTCGCACTTCATCGGCGACAACCGCGAATCCACGACCATGCTCACCTGCCCGTGCTGCTTCGATAGCTGCATTGAGTGCCAGGAGATTGGTTTGATCGGCAATATCGCTGATCACAACCAAAATCATTTTGACTTGTGCCGCTTCGCTGCTCATCTCTTCGAGTTTAGCTGCCAAAGCTGTTTCTGATTCGCTTGCCGCTCCGACATCATCTCTGAGTGATTGGATATCTTTGAGCATTTCATTGAGACGCTCACCGGCTACTTGAATACCGTTTTTTGTATTTTCTGAGATAGCCGCAGTGGATTCGATGAAACTTTTTATTTCAGTAATCTCATCGATCGTACTTTGGACGATACTCATACTTGCTTCGGCATTTTTACCGATTTGCAGACTTGTCGCACTCAGTTCACTCGAGACCGAAGCATTTTCATCCGCGGCATATTTCGCCTCTTTAATCGTGTGTTCTAGTGTTTCTAAAAGGGTATTGAACTGTCGATTATCACTTTGATTTCATCTTTTTTATCGTAAATCAATCGGATTTTCAAATCTTTGGTTTCGACAAAGTTTCTAATTTTTGTCTCAAGTAAATGGATGGATCCGCGTATCTCATGCATGACATAATAACTGATGAGAAAAACAACGGCTAACGCAAAGATGAAACACAGAGCCAGATAGTGACCGACCGACTCGGATTTGCTTTTACTGAGTTCGACTGCACTGGCAGCAATCTCATCCAAGCTTTTTGCCAAATCTTTACTGGTCGCGATTAATGTGCTCAAATCGATTTTATTTCTTTCAATTATTTCGGCATTAATGATTAGAGGAGCTTTTTGATCGAAGTCTGTTCGATAGTTATCAGCAAATGCAATTGCTTCGTCACACTTCTTTTTATTAGCTGCAATCGAAAGCTTTTCTTTTAGATCCATGATCAACTGTTTGTTAGCATCGAGATTGGTATGCACTTTGTCTAAGGTATCCTGATTCGGATTTTTCAAAAACTGGTACACTGATATCCGTGTTTGTAGGAACTCGTTTTCGATCAGTTTTGCATCCGATGCTCGGTCCAAAGCTTTTTCAGCAGAAGTGTTTGCATTGCTGTAGATGAGATAGGTTACTAAAAATACAATTATCAACGTCAACGGTATGATCAGAAGCTTTGCTTTGATGGTGAGGTTATTCATAGGTTGCCTTTGTACGATTATTATACAATCATCATAGATCAATAAATATTATAGGATTATTAACTTTTATGTTAATATTTATTTTTGTGACAAGAAGATAGACTTACATGCAGAACTTTAAAGTGATTAAAAAGATTGAGGATTATAAAGATAAATTACAGGGATTTAAGAGTTGGTGACCCCAACGAGATTCGAACTCGTATGGCCAGAATGAAAATCTGGAATCCTAACCATTAGATGATGGGGCCACATAAATGCGGTTGAAAAAGTGGTGTCTCGTGATGGATTCGAACCATCGGCCCCCTCATTAAAAGTGAGATGCTCTACCGGCTGAGCTAACGAGACATGAAATAACAATAAACTGTTCCAGCACAATTTATGGACGGGAATTATAGCGGTTGTAACCTTTTTTGTCAATAGAATTTGGGTGAAAATGGAACGAATAGAGTATTTTGTCTTATAAAGTGCTCAAGAGAGGCGTTGACGCACGTAGTAAAGGGCGATTTCATGATACTATTATGCATAAAATTAAAGATTTAAAGAGACAATAAGATGCAAGATACTCGGAATATCCGCTGTGCTTTATTATAGTATCAAAATCATCATCACGACTTTTTTGATTGTATTGATTTCAGAGATTGCGAAACGGAGCTCATTTTTGGGTGCTTTGCTCGCATCCATCCCATTAATGTCGGTACTTGCGATGCTTTGGTTGTATGTCGATACGAAAGATGTAAACAAAATAAGTATGCTCTCAACCAGTATTTTTTGGTTGGTACTGCCATCATTGGCGTTATTCGTTACGCTCCCTTTTTTACTTAAGCAAGGGCTGAATTTTTATCTCAGCCTCTCTCTTGCGATTATGGTCACGATGGTATGTTACTGGTTTATGGTGACAGTACTAAATCAATACGGTATTAAACTGTAACAATATTATTAAATGGGGGTAGAGTGTGATTAAATTACTTTTTCTAGTGTGGATAATGGTGATTGCGGGAAGTGCCGCACCGATTCAAACGGACGAGCAGTTTAAAGCTGCAGTTGCATCAATAGGCAATGAAAACAAGCTGGTTCTGATGATCTATACCACGGACGATTGTCCCGAATGTGCGTATATGAAACAAAAAGTATTTCACGATAAAGCGGTAGAGGCTTATATGAACCGTAATTTCGT
>NZ_JAQTQR010000055.1 GCF_028712165.1 Sulfuricurvum sp.
ATTACAGCCTACTTGTCCTAAACGATGCTACTGAGCATATCATGCATGACCGCAGCGAAACCGTGGACAATAACGAAGACGTCACCATCCACGGCTACCGCCAAGAGAGAGTCAACAAAAGCAAAACGGAAACCATTGATATCGCAAAGGCTCTTACTATCGGTGCTGGGTATCAAGTATCTGTAGGTGCCAGTAAGAATGAGACGGTGGGGATTAGCTCTACGGAAGAGGTGGGGGTATTAAAATCGACCATAGTAGGCAAAGAGTACACCATCACTGTCGGAGAGAGCACCATCCATATGAGTTCCGAGGGAACCATAGAGATCACCGCAAGCAATATCCAAGTTGTAGGAAACGAATACGTTGAGATCAAAGGGAAGAAGGTTTGTGTGAATGGCGGGTGCGAGGGGGAGAAGAAGGCAAAAGAAAAACAAGAGCAAGAAAAAGAAATATCCTTATTAAGATTTGAAGATGAAACAGTTTAATAGAACACAAAATATTGCCCTAAAAGCCAATACAAAAAAAATTTCCAATGGCACAAAAATAAAGGTATCATTAACTCCTTATGATAATGAGAAAAAATCATTAGGAAAAATAAAGAAAGCCCAAGCTGAAGTACAAGACAATGTTGCAAAATATGTTTTCAATGTAGAAGGATTTGGAAAAGAACTAGGACTTGATCCTAATAAAATTGGCTTCATTGGTGCATGGATAGACAGTGATAATGATGGAAAAGTAGACTCCGATGAAGAAATTATGCTTGAAATTATCGAAAAAGAAGTTCTTATTGTTGTTGGAACCGAGCAACATGATTTTGACTATGGAATGGCTTTGGCCTTCCCTGCCCAAGCTGTTCGGGAAGTCCGGGAAAATTATCCGTCTCATACGCATCTAACTATCATAATGTTCACTGATGGATATACTTCTTTGTCACTAGACATCATCAAACGAGATGCAAAAAGCTGGAATCCGACAATTTATTTTAAGAAAATCAATTCAACTGCTGAACTCATAAAATATATCAATGAAGGAGATGCAACCGTCAAACGTTCTACAACAAAAATTGAAACGGTTAAAATATTTTCACATGGATATCCTTCGAATTTAGTATTCGGACTCGATGGAAAAAATGGGGATATTCAACAATTTGGAATAGGCGATGTTCCAAAACTAAAACTTAGCTCTTTTGTAACAACAGATCCATCAATCTATTCTTATGCTTGTCGAACAGGGAATTTAGGATTACTAAGTGCCATATCTTATGATGACACAACATGGAGAGAAGAAGTAAAACCGCAAAATAGTTTGGCTCAAAAATTAGCCAATCATTTAGATGCAAAAGTATATGCGTATATCACTAGAAGTGATTATAATCCAACATGGAAGGATGATGGAGATACAAGTGGATATAAGGCCACAAGAATGACAATTGAAAATGAGAAAATAAATGCAACAGCTAAACAAACTTTCAAAATTTTAACCATGCGACAAAGAAATAATTGGGATGAAATGATATGGAATACGAAAGGTGCATACAAGCCTCCTATTGGTGGTACTACACCTAGTGGTTTACCTACAGGACTTTTTTTATTTCAAAAGGATAAAGAAGAAATAAAGGCTGGGAAATGAAAAAACTAACTTTTAAAAATATTTTATTTATATCATTAGTTGCATATATTGTTATTAGCGTAGCAGGTTCTTTTAATTATTTTTCTATGGTAGATAATGAAAGCTTACCATCGTTTGATCGATTAAATTATGGTCCATTTATAGTCATTGGTTTTTTTTGGATTTTGATATTTTTTTTACCGTTTCAAATATTTTTAAAGTACATAAAATCAAATTTTAATACATATGTCACTTTGACTGTTTTAATGCTTGTTTCTTTGATTTTTTTAGATGCTTATTTCTTTCTTGATGGTAAATATATGTACACTACATTTTCAAGAAGTGAAATGCTTATAGATATATTCTTCAATACTTTTTTAAGCATTCTCATTTCATCAATAGTATTTTTTTTCTTCCTCAAATGGTCTCTAAAACCCAAAGGTGACAATAACGGATGACAAAAAAAATCGCAATTATTTTGCTCTCAGTGAGTCTTCTCACATACTTCAGCTTTCTTTTTTTCGTTACGACAGATGAGCAAAAAACACTTATTCCAAAGAATTCGATCGATTCGCTGGTCGTCTATAAATCAAAACATCGTTTATTAGCCTATTCGGGTACAAAACTCATGAAAACTTATCCGATTTCTATCGGTAAAAATTCAATAGGTCACAAAGAGTTTGAAGGGGATAAAAAAACGCCTGAAGGTAACTACACCATCAACACCAAAAATCCAAACAGCGGATGGCATAAAAATTTGGGAATTTCATATCCAAATACCGAGGATATCAAGCATGCTAAGAGTTTGGGTAAACCACCGGGAGGGAATATCAAAATCCATGCTCTTCGTAACGGCTTTGGATTTATCGGGAAACTGCATCGATCGTTTGATTGGACAAACGGCTGTATAGCTGTTACCGATGAAGAGATCGACGAACTTTACGATGCTGTTAACCTCGGTGCATCCATTGAAATACGTCCTTGAGAGCTATTGCAATATACAGGAGCCAAAATGAAATTTATCGTGTTTTTTTTAATAGCAATAGCCTTTCAAGGGTGCTCCGGTATATATTTTATAGTAGGATCAACCGCACAAAAGTTTAATGATTTAGCCGAATATGGTTTTCATAAGCCTTCTGTTGAAGAAATTGAATCTGAATGCAATCAGCATATATTTCGTGATGTCATCGTCTCTTTTCCGGAGTCTACACAATCAATAACAATAAAAGAACTCAATACCTCTATAAAGATAGAAACTGCACTCGCAAAAAACTATGACAATTCCTTTGTAGTTCGTAGACTGGAAGGGAATACAACCTATTCAATCACTACCGATACTAATCAAAGCTATCTTCTCTCCGAGCTGATTGGTCACTTTAATCCGCGATGTCATATGTTCGGATGTGAACCGGTTTGTTCGATTGAAGAATATAAAATAAATGGCCAAAACTCAAATATTATTCTTTTAAGAGAAGGGTTGGGCAAAGTTTGGTCAAAATAAGACTCGGTGCGTCAATTCAGATACTTCCATTAAAAGGCAAAATATGAGAATTTTAGTCATCCTGATTTTTATCATTTCCGTCACTTTCGGAGATATTCAAATACACCCTAGTCTTTCAAAAGGTTTTTATCTCAAATTGAGTGATAGCGCTATGGAATTGACGAAAGATAAAGTAGTTTATGATCCAACTTATTATGTACTAGCGTATCCCAAAGGAGATGTCCCTAAAAGTAAAGGGGTTTGTACTGATGTTGTGATTCGAGCCTATCGTAAGATGGGAATTGATTTACAAAAAGAGGTTCACGAAGATATGGCGGCTCATTTCAATCTCTATCCTAAAAACTGGGGACGTAAAACGACGGATAAAAATATTGACCATCGCCGAGTGCCGAATTTGATGAAATTTTTTTCACGCAAAGGAGAGAGTCTCCCCATCACTCAAAATCCTTCCGATTATAGAGCAGGCGATATAGTATGTTGGAATCTTTACGGCGGGATAAATCATATAGGAATTGTGGTTGAGGCAAAAAATGGACAAGGGGTCAATATGATCGTGCATAATATCGGAGAAGGACAAAAGCTTGAGGATCGTCTCTTTTCGTATAAGATCATCGGTCACTATCGCTATAAATAGTAAACTAAAATTTTCCCTCGCTATCCTAATATTTGATAGTGCTCTTGATTTGGATTAGTAAATTTAAAACAATGCTAATAGAAATGAATTGACATAAAATGGATACCTAATTGTGTCCATTTTGCTCTATACTTCTTTATTACTCAACAGGAGAGATACCATGCTAAAAGAGTTGTTTTATACCGGAATGGGCGGAGCGTTATTGTTAAAAGAACGGGTTGAAGAGGAACTCAAAAAGCTCGAAGAGAAAGGAAAACTCAGTGCTACGGATTCCAAGAGTTTTTTGGAAGGGCTGAAAACGCGCGGCGAAGATGAAGAAAAACGGGTTAAAGAAGAGCTCAAAACTGCGATAAAAGAGGTGATTGAAGAACTCGGAATTGCGACAAAAAAGGATATCGAAGCGTTACGAGGGTGAATTCTTTGTATTCGCCGTATCGTCTTTGGAGTGTTTTCCGGCTTCTGCTGTCGTTTTATCTTTTACTGAAAAAGAGGGAGAGTTTTTTAGGGATTTCTCCCCTTTCTCCTGAGAAGCTGGCAGCAACAATCACGGAGCTGGGGGCAAGTTTTATCAAACTGGCACAGGTACTGGCAACACGAAACGATTTTTTCGATGAACCGTATTTGGACGCGCTCAAAACCCTGCACGATGATTTGCCGCCTATGGCGCCCGCCGCGTATGAAAGGGTAATGGCAAAGGCGTTTCCTACTCTCCCGTTTATCCGTTTTAATCCACAGCCTATCGCTTCCGCTTCGATCGGTCAGGTACATGAAGCGTGGCTGGATGAGGATACAAAAGTAGCGGTAAAACTTCGGCGCGAAGGGATCGAAAAACGGGTTCGTGCGGATATACGGATACTCTCATTGTTCAATCGCCTTTTTAAACCTCTCTTTTCCCATACGACGCGTCATTCGATCGAATCGGTTATCGCCGAATTTTCGACTATGATCGTCAAAGAGTGCAGTCTGAATCAGGAACGGATGAATTTGGAGAAGTTCTCTCTCATGTACGCGGATGCAGGGATTATTTTTCCGAAAAGCTACGGTGCATTCAGCTGTGACGATGCGCTGGTAATGAGTTTTGAGGAAGGGTGGCGGTTTGATGATCGCACCAGTATTCTCTCCGGCGGTTTTGATATCAAATCCCTCATCGATAAACTGGTACGGTTTTATACCGACCAAATGTTGGTCAAAGGTTTTTTCCATGCCGATCCCCATCCGGGGAATCTTCTGGTTAATCCCGACGGCAAGCTCGTATTGCTTGATTTCGGGATGGTGAAACGGGTGCCGAATGACACCCGAATCGCCATTATAGAACTGATCCGTGCCGCAAATGAGCGCGATTTCGAAGCGTATGTCAGTGCCGCAAAGCGATTGGGAACGGTAGCGTATGATGCTCCTGCGGCAGAACTCGCCGAGTTTACGGAGCGGATGTTTGATATCTTCGGCAACGATGCACTCGATAGCGGAAGCATGCAAAAACTGGCCTTTGATGTGTTGGAACAAACCCGAAATCTCCCTTTTAAACTCCCTCAGGAAGCGATCTATATTCTGCGGGTCAGTGCCATAGTCGAAGGGCTGGGAACGACCTATATCGAAAATTTTAACGGCATCAAAGACATCCTTCCGATTCTTCAGAGTAATATTCCCCGAGCATTGGGGATGAAAGAGTCTATTTTAGAGACGTTGATCGATGAAATTAAACACATACCCGATGATATTACCGCATTGCGATATCTTATTCGCCGAGCGAGCAAAGGGGAACTGCAAGTCGAGCTTTCACCGCTGCAATACGATCTGATGAAAAAAGAGCTGCGGAATGCAACCGCGCCGCTGTATATGGCACTGATTTTACTCTTGGGTGTGCTCGGATCATGGATGGCAGGGATGAATGAGATTGCTTACGTTCTTTTGGGTGCCGCAATGATGCGGCTTTGGTATCGGTAGGTTCACCCTTTGTTTTGCCGGGAGAGATAGTTGTATACTCCGGTACCCACAATGAGCATCGTAACGCCGACAATAAGATAAAAAGCATTGATTATTTTACTGTAATCATCCAGGACGATTTTAAATACAGCCATTAATGATTCGATAGAGAGAGCAATGATGATAGAGGTGAGAAATTTACTGAGGGATTTGCTCTGAACATCACTGCCGTATTCGAGTGTTTTAAACAAGACTTCATTTTCAATCATGGTTTTGGCCAGATCGTAAATCGCCAATCCGATCGTAATGGAGATGATGGAGGTAAATATTTCATGCATTACCTCATTTTGCTGATGATTGACAAAAAGCATGGCTCCGAAGATATAAGCTCCGTACATAATTAAAAAGATAGATACAATCCCAAGTAACGAACCGCCCAAGCCCATAACCATTTTATTTATTTTTTCGACAAGGCTGTTATGTTCAATCAGGCGAAGATCTTCTAAGAGTTTGAGCATGTCAAAGTCGGCAACGAGATACCCTCTCTCTTCTTGTTTTACTGCTGTAAGTGTGGGTCGTCCGGTCATGTGGTGCAGGTAAGGATTACTGATGTGTATCGGTTCATCTAAAAAACTGACCCACTTGAAATAAAACGATTTATCGGCTCCTTCCCGGCTCTCGTCATCTTCTTTTCTGCCGTAACTTGGGGTTGACTGGACAAATGTTGGTGAAACAGCATAAATGATTTCTGCTGCCTTTTCAAACTCAAAAAAGCGCTTCATATCATTTATATCATGTGAGATCGGATGGAAGCTACCCAACGTAGTGCGCAGATAAAATTGTATACTGTTCTTATGCTCTGTATAGATCGTAATAATTCGTTTCATTGAAAACTCCTCTAGCCGAGTATTCAATTTAAATTGTACATCTATTTGGATTAAAAACGGTATGAAAAAGGGAGATAAGATAAGAGTTTAAGGTTATTTACGGATAAAATATAAAAAATACATTCGTTATACTGATGCCTTTATTCGTCTTTTGGGGTAAAATAAGATTTTAATACTGTTTAATTATGTGATTGTTTTTTTTAACTTTGTAGTATAATAGGACATAGTACATAAAAATTATTTAGGCTAATTGATGAAAAGTTCTGCAAATTCGTTAGAGACCTCGAAAGGCTTTATCGTACATCCTTCTCCCAAGCCTATATCGTATCGTCTCATGCTTACACTATCGATGATGGTAGTAATTTTCACTGTTGGAGTAGGAGCACTTTTCGTCCAGCAGCATTATCACCTTTTAGAAGACAGAGTGACTATTCAAGTTAACGGACTATCGAATGATTTTCATCTTCTTATAAATCAGCAAACAGCCGGTCTCTCGACAGCATTACAGCCGATTGTTGCTGATGAATCGCTCAAAAAAGACCTTATTGAAGGTAATCGTGCCCATTTGTTGGTAAAGTGGAAGAGTGTTTTTGAACATATGAGAAAAGAGAATAAAGTCACCCATTTCTATTTTCTTGATAAAAGGCGTGTGTGTCTTTTACGTGTACATAAACCGGAAAAATACGGTGATCTGATCAATCGTTTTACGGCACAAGAGGCTGAGTGGACTCGAAAGACTTCATCGGGAATTGAAATCGGTCCTATGGGCACATTTACACTAAGGGTAGTACAGCCGGTATTTGAGGGCAATACGCTGATAGGCTATGTTGAGTTAGGAAAAGAGATTGAAGACGTCTTGGATGTCCTTCATAAATTTGGTTCCAATGAGATAACGGTTTTAATCCATAAAGAGTATCTGAAGCGTCCTGCATGGGAAGAGGGAATGCGCATGTTAAAACGTCAGGCTGATTGGGAACAATTGCCTCGCAATGCGCTTATCTATACCTCGATTCATGGTCACTTTCCGGATGCTTTAGTATCAATGATAAAACAGCACAGTGCGCATATCGATTTTAGTCTGAACATGGATCAAGAGCTCTTTTATAATACAAAAAGATGGCGGGTCTCGATCATACCCTTAAAAGATGTATCCGGTAAAATCATCGGCGATATGTTTTTAATGAATGATATCAGCACCGAGCGATCTGAATTTATCCATTTTTTGGTTCAAAACATTTTAATTGGGCTTGTCCTAATGGGCTTGCTGTTGAGTTTTATTTTTTTAGTATTGCGTCGAACGGATGAGAGTATCAATCTACAGAAAAACAGTCTGCAGGAGAGCCAAGAAGAGATTGATACTTTGGCTTTTTTTGATTCGCTAACCGGTTTACCCAATCGCAGACTTTTATTAGACAGGTTAAAACAGGCCATTGCCAATAGCTCACGCAGCAATAATTACAGTGCGTTATTATTGATTGATCTGGACAATTTCCAAACACTGAACGATACATTGGGGCATGATGTAGGGGATATATTGCTTCAACAGGTTTCACAACGTCTTTGCAGCTGTGTTCGTGAAGGAGATACGGTAGCACGATTCGGAGGTGATGAGTTTGTCGTGATTTTATTAGGACTGGGGAACAACAAAACCGATGCTGCCAGTATCAGTGAAGTTGTGGCTGAAAAAATTCTTGCTTCATTGAACCAGGTCTACGTGTTAGGGAACATAAATCATCGCAGCACAGCGAGTATCGGCGTTACATTGTTCAGAAGCGATCGTATTTCCACCGATGAATTGATGAAGCAAGCCGATCTCGCAATGTATCAGTCCAAGGAAGCGGGACGTAACGGACTAAGTTTTTTTGATCCTGAGATGGAATCTGCTCTTAAGAAACGGGCATTATTGGAAGAAGATTTACGCAAAGGGATTGATGAAGATCAGTTTGTTCTCCATTATCAGGCTCAAGTAACCGATAGCGGTACTATTTCCGGAACAGAGGTTCTTGTGCGTTGGCAGCATCCTCAACGCGGTTTAATCGGGCCAATAGAATTTATCAAAGCTGCTGAAGAGACTGGGTTGATCTTGCCTTTGGGAGATTGGATTTTAAAAACGGCATGTATGCAGTTGGCGGAATGGTCACATATTTCACAGACAGAAAGTATGACGATGTCAGTTAATGTCAGTGCACGTCAGTTTAGTCAAAGTGATTTCGTGGCACGTGTTTTATCCATTCTTGATGAGACCGGCGCAAATCCTAAAAGACTCAAGCTTGAATTGACTGAAAGTCTTTTAGTGCACAATATTGAAGAGGTTATAGAAAAAATGGCTGCTTTGAAAGCAGCAGGTGTGTGTTTTTCTTTGGATGATTTCGGTACCGGTTATTCTTCTTTGGCGTATTTAAAAAGACTTCCACTTGACCAATTGAAAATAGACCAAGGGTTTGTCCGCGATATCCTAGTGGATTCCAATGATGCCATCATCTGTAAATCAACCATTGCATTGGCTGAGAGCATGGGTCTGTCTGTAATAGCTGAAGGTGTAGAAACACAAGAACAACGTAATTTATTGGCAGATTTGGGATGTTGTGCCTATCAAGGATATTGGTTTGCTCGACCATTGCCGTTAGAAGAGTTTGAGACACTATTAAAAAATTCACCTTATGATTCAATAAGCGAAAAAGAATGAAATTAAAGAGTTTAAAAACGAAGATATTACTGACTCTATCGAGTGTCATTATAGGTGTTGCAGCAGCTGTAGCTCTTTATAATATTATCCATGAAAAAGGGCAAAATGATCTTCGAACGGAAGAGACGTATCGGAATGTACGTCTCAACTATGAAGAGAGTATCCGTGAAACCGTCCATTTTTATACGGCGCGTGCCAACTCCAATATCAATTCCCCAGGAGTTTTGGATGCGTTTGTCTCTCGAGATCATGATCGTCTGTATCAACTGATTTTACCGCGATGGAAAGTAATATCAAAAGAGAATCCGTCTTTGATCGTTATGCAGTTCCACAATGCGGACGGAACATCTTTGTTGAGAATGCATCAACCTAATGTATATGGAGACCCTATTGCATCACAACGCCCAATGGTTGCTTACATTCATAAACATCATACCTTGGTATACGGATTTGAAGAGGGACGACAGGGATTAGCCTTTCGGATACTTGTCCCTGTTTTTGAGCATGAAGTATATGTAGGTACGGTAGAGTTTGGCTTATCGACCCGCTTTATTATCGAAAACATTCGCCGACATACAGGCTATGACTCTTTTTTTCTTGTGAAGCAAAATATGTTGGGGATTTTTTCCAATGTTGATCGCTATCTTCAAATCGGTGAATATAAAGCAATCGATCTTGAGCCAAATCTAATCCCCTTGGTCAGATTGTACAAAAGCAAGTATGATTATCTCCAAAACAGTGTTATTAATGATACGAACCAAACCTTTGCGATTACAACGGTTCAGGTAAAAAACTATCTGAATCAACCGATTGGGGCGATTATGTTTATCCATTCAGCTCCAGATTTTTTGGATCATGTTGTTCAAATGGTTATTGCTACGGGACTAATTGCATTGATTCTGATACTGACATTAGGGTGGCTTATTAGCCGGCTTTATGATTCCATCAGCGACAGGATGATGTTTCAGGAGTTTTACAGTCAAGCCGTTCTTGATTCGATCCCTTCACCTGTTATTGTTACGGACGGACATCAGCTTATTGCTGCAAATCAAACTTTTTTGGCGTATTTTCATTATGCGGATATTTTGGATTTTAAACGTGAGCATTCTTGCGTTTGCGAATATTTCGAAAAAGGGGATACGGAAGAATATCTTATGCCGATGCTCAATGATCAGCGTTGGACGGATTATATGGTCGATCATCCTACAATAGATCATAAAGCAAAAATAATTGTGGATGATAAAGTTACTATATTTGATGTCAAACTCTCTCTTCTGCGCTTTAAAGAGGAGAGCCGATACGTCGTTATTTTTACCGATATCTCCTCGATGCAATCGATCTCTATGACCGACCCGTTGACCGGGATCGCAAATCGACTTCACTTTAGCATGGTGTATGAACATATGATCAATGTTTCCGTTCGTGAACAACAACTTCTGGGTATCATCTTTTGTGATATTGACTATTTTAAACAGATAAATGACCGATACGGACATCTTACGGGCGACAAGGTGTTGAAACACATTAGCGGCTTATTGGTACAACGGTTGCGTAAAAGTGATATTTGTGCGCGTTGGGGAGGAGAAGAGTTCGTCATTTTGCTTCCTGATACTACTCTTGAAGAGACATACCAAGTAGCAGAAGCTCTTAGAACCTCTATTGAACTAGAAACATTTGAGATGAGTGAAAAGTTGACCTGTTCATTTGGAGCCGCAGTTTTAAAAGAAAATGAATCGGCAGAAATGTTGTTGAAACGTGCTGATGAATTGTTATATGAAGCAAAATCAAGCGGTCGGAACAGAGTTGTCCGGCAAACAGTATGAGACATGCTTTAATAAGATAAGGCTATAATTACTTTTAGTCGCTTCAATTAATCAAAAAAGGAGAAGCAATGGATGAGTTGTTTGTCCAGAACAGTGTTTTAGCATTGATCCTTGGGTTTATTATTGGATTAGAGCGTGAAATGCATACGATTTATGCGCAAAAGAAGAGAGATTTCGGCGGCTCCCGAACTTTCTCCATGATTGCATTATTGGGTTTTCTTTCCTCATGGTTTTCTTCTTTTATTCCCCATTTTTTTCTTGTCGTTACCGCAATCATCGGGCTTTTTCTCATCAGTACCTATATTGTAAACAGTGTAGATAATACGGATAAAGGTTCAACAACCGAATTTTCAGCTTTGGTGACATTTCTGATCGGAGCCATGCTCACATTCTCTTCCCCGATGCTCTCTGTCTTTATGGCAATTATCGTGTTGTTTGTTCTGAATCTAAAAGATAAAATCCAAGAATATGAAAAAACAATTGCAAGACATGAACTAAATGCTGCGGTTATGTTTATGATGATGACTTTTGTCATATTGCCGATACTTCCGGATCGTGCTATCGATCCACTCGGTTTGGTCAACCTTTATCGGATATGGATTATGGTCATTCTTGTGGCGGGAATTTCATTTTTCGGCTATATCATGATACGTTTTTTCGGTGCGACATATGGTATCGGTGCGGCTGGACTTTTCGGCGGGCTTATTTCATCAACTGCAGTGGCGATGAATATGGCCAGACGTATACATGAAAATGGCTTTTTTGCAAAAAACTTTGCCATCGGAATTACATTGGCATCCTCAATGATGCTGATTCGTGCCGGGATCGAGGTATGGGTCATTAACCCACCTCTGGCATATGCTTTTTTAATCCCGATAGTTCTCGGAAGTCTCAGCGGGTATGGATATATCGGATACCTTTATATGACTACCAGCCGTGAAAAAATTTCGCAGGATTTAAAATTTAATAATCCGTTTGATTTGAAAGAAGCATTGATGATGGGACTCATATTCGGTGCGACATTAGCGATTATCGGGATAGTCAATCGCTACCTTGGTGATGCGGGAGTATTGGCCGCTTCATTTGTTTCCGGTTTTGCCGATGTGGATGCGATTATACTGTCATTATCGACCTTGTCTAAAACAACCTTAAACCCGTTGATTGCACAGCAAGCCATCATCATCGCCATTGTGAGTAATTCGTTGACAAAAATGGCTTTAGTACTGATTTTAGGGAAAATGGTGTTGTTTCGATTGGTCTTTTTTTATTACCTTATTGCGATCGGAACCTTTGGGATAGCGGCTTATTTTACATTGAGTTGATTGAAATAGGTTTTTGTTACTTTTCGATTTCGGCTTAAAAGTGATTCAATGATATACTATTGCACCATTTGACCAAATCTTCCCATGATCACCTGTAACTTCGATACTATCAGCACCTGACCCAGTGATATTATAACCATTGCTGTCATTACTGTCTTTGACATTATTATTTATTAATATCAATCGGTTAAACTTGGCATTCCAACAAGCATAAGCCGGTCCTAGATTATTGGATATATCATTATTTTTTACTATGATAGTAGCTGTGGGATTTGTGCTCATATATACTAATCCTGCACCGATAGAAGCACTACCATTTAAATTGATATCATTAGTATGAAAAATAATATTATTTGCGGCAGGTGATTTTGCTCCTGCCACTTCATTATTGTGTAAATAATTACCTGCTACTTCAATACTATCATTAGTACTTAAGTCCAAACCATAGTTTGCATTTTCAAAAGACTCGTTTGAATATATGAGCATCTTTGCTAATGTCCATACCTTGGCATCAATTCCATGTAAAGCATTTGATGTCTTATTATATCTTACAGTAACACGCGAATTTTCCAAGGTATTTTTTGTTAGATAGGAAATAGCTGAACCTTGATCTCTTTTAAAGTTTTTGGCTTCTATAAACTCTATAAGACTATTCCCTTTTGCTACATAATTATCGATACCATTCAATGTTGTACCATTTCCGTTGAGTGTAAAGTTTTTAATAATAATATTCTCTCCTAAAAGATTTACAGCTGATCCGGGAGAGGTGGTCGTTACTGTATTACTCAAAATCGTTTTTCCAATTCCCATTCCTTCTAATATGATATTATCAGGAATCTTAATTCCATTTATTGTATTGATCGTACATGAGGGCATCACTATTCTTCCGCCTTCTTTTGGAACTGAATTAATTAGATTTTGTAGTGCTGATTGTGAGCACTCTATTAAAGGGTAGATATTTTCAGAAGGGATTATAAAACCTTGAAATCCCCATGTGGGATTTTCCAGCGGTAAGCATTCTTTGGTTTGAATACGATAATATTGATCAACCTCACAAGGTGCTTTTATTGGTGATTTGATATATGCATCGATCATAGTTGTATAATTTGAGAGGACAAGGACTTCAATCTGATTTGCACTGATTTGACCGTTTACCCTTTTTCTTAATAGTGTATTAGTCGCTACTGATGATGTTAGAGTTAGTTTCTCTGTTTCTGCTTTTAATGAAAGTATTGCATCTTTTGGGATGGCTAACTCATTGACTTCAATACTGTATTGCCCGTATTTATTAGAGGCACCTTCACCTATTTTGCTTCCATTCACGTATACACTGACTGCGGCACCATTTACTATATTTGATCCTGTAGGATATGTTGTCACTAAACCTGAAATACGAAGTCTTCCATTGGGAATTTTTTTGGCAAGCATTGCTGACATCACATCGGTTCCATTAATAACAGCTTGTACCCTTGAATCATTCCAAAAACTTTGAAGTTTTGCGTCCCCATATGCAATTTGACTTTCCGGTGCTTGGATTAAGTTATGTATTGCTTCTTGTAAAGCAGCAATACCTATTGAATTGGAATCGACTATACGAGCAGCTAAATCAGCGCAAAAAACATGCATATTAAATCCACTGTTATTAGCTGCTGACAAGACTGCATTGACCAGACGGTTCATGGCTTGATTACCTTCAGTTGCACGATAGGCTTCTACTCTGTTTGCGAAACCAAGTTTTGCGGCCAAAGTACCACGATTGATGGTGTAATCTGCCGCTGCTAATGTATTAATCGGTGTAATGGTAAAATTTTCATCCATTAATACGGTTGTATCAACTTCAAGCGAGCTGAACTGAGTTGGTTCGTCACTATCAAATTTACCATTACCATTTAAATCGATAAAGCCTCCAACTGCTATGATTCTTGATGGTTTATCACTGCAGTTATTGAGTGAGTAAACTCCTCTGCCCAGATCAGTAAAGCCTTCACATACCGATGTTTCACGACTAATTTTATAAGCATCTGTGATATTCTTTACGCCAATCAGTCTTGCACCGAGAATTAAGTCGTCTGACACTAGGACATAATAACTGGGATTTCCGCTTATGCTGTTTGGATATGCATTTCCGGTACTCATACTACCGATTCCGCTACTAAGAATCTCCGAATTATTACTGCTTCCAGAACTCCCGCACCCGAATAAAAAAATGCTTATTATTAATGGAAAGAAAAAAAACTTTTGAGAATAGAAAAATAGATGAAGGCTAAAATTGGACAAAGTGTTAATCAAAACTATCCTTATTTATTTTTATGATAATAAATTTATAAGTATTGTATCAAACATATGGTAAAAATAAAAAACAGTTATTTTAAGTTGATTGATTTTAAGAGATGTTTTGCTATTCTCTTCCAGATTATAAAGGATAATATAAATGGTTGAACCCGGTGTATTAAAACAGTTGCGCACTATTTTGCAATCGTATAGTCTATTGTATGTTGAAGACAATGTAGGGCTAAATACACAGGTAACCGCTTTATTTAAAAAAATCTTTGAGACGGTATATACGGCATATGACGGAGAAGAGGGATTAGCGCTTTTTAAAGAGCATCATCCGAGTATTGTTATTACTGACATTGAAATGCCTAAAATGGATGGTTTGGTAATGTCAAAAGCAATTATGCAAATCGATCCCGAAGTAAAAGTAATCGTCACTACGGCACATGATGATCCGGATTTACTTCATCAGGCGATTCGTATCGGGGTATTTGATTATCTTGTTAAACCGATGCGTGTTGAAACACTCGCCAAAACGCTTGCACGTTGTGCCCATATTCTCAAAGAAGAACTCCATCGTAAAATTTTTAATGCCAATTTGCACTCTATTTTCAACTATCAAAACAGCCTTACTCTTTTGTTGCAAGGACAAAAAGTGGTTATGGCAAATCAGCCGTGTCTGGAGTTTTTTGGGGCTGAGAGTGTGGATGTACTTCGTAAAAATTTTGAGTCTTTTGGAAGTATGCTGCTCAAACACAACAGTTTTTTATACAATCATGACGGATATGAGTGGTTTAGTGAAATTACTGGAAATCTCGGAAAACTATTCAACGTCAAAATCGCGGCCGCTGATGGAGATCATCACCATTTTATTCTCCGATATCAAAGCATTCCGGACAGAGATGGGTATGGGGTACTAACACTGAATGATGTGACAGAATTGGGACTGCTGAAACTTTATGATGCTACTGCCGTTGAACAGGAACGTTTGCTACAAGATGAAAAAATGGTGTATGGGCTGCTTGAAATGGCAATGCAAAACGGTGCTAAAATTCGAGCGCACAATCTTTATAAGGGGCTGAGCATTACAAATGATGCCCTTATAACTTCGGTTAATCATCAGGAAGCTACACTCCAAACCCCGTATGTGCAGCTCAAGGCAATTCAATTTGAGGAGGAATTTTACCTCACTTCCGAGTTGTTCCCGGTAACCATTTTATGTACAGGTATTATACGGATTGATTTCGATGCGCAGCGAGTCTTCTTTAATCATTACAGAATGGTTCAAACCTCACCAACAAGACGGGCAGCGATCCGTGTGACTCCGGACTCGAGCTTGAGTGCTACATTATTGTATGAAGGGCATAAATATGATGCAGAAATTAGTGTAATGGATATTTCGATCAATGCGGTTCGCCTTCTGTTGCCATCCCTGCCGGCAGGATTTGAGCCTAAGCAATCAGTAGTTCTAGATATGGTGTTTGATACTCCTCCCAGACCGACAATTATTAATACACCTGCAGAGGTGTTCCGTATCAAAGAGAATCAGCGAAGCTATGAGGTAGTATGCAGATATGACCTGCATGGTCAGGCACAAAAAAATCTTATCGATTACATCGCGAAACAGCAGATGGTACTAATCCGCGAATTTAAAGGAATGCAATATGAAAAATGAAACACTGCTTTATGAAGATGAAAGTCACAAATGTGTGATGTTCAGTCTCGAAGATGAAGAGCATAAGGAACATTCTCTTTCGGTCAATCAGTTTTTGATTATTCAGCATGAGAGTGCCATTCTAATCGATCCGGGGAGCGGGGGGATATTCGGTGAACTCTACGATGCCGTAGCCCGTCATATCGATCCGGGTAAGATCAAATTTATCTTTTTCTCACACCAAGACCCTGACGTTGCCGGTGCTATTGCCGAATGGAGTGTCGCTACGTCGGCAAAGCTTATTATGTCTCAGTTGTGGACCCGTTTTATGGGGCACTACGGTTTGATGGATATGGGACGGATTATCGCACTTGAAGATCACGGTGCACGGATTAAATTCGAGCATGATTTTCTGCAATTCATTCCGGCACACTTTCTCCACAGTCCGGGAAACTTTTCGCTTTATGACAGCCGTTCAAAAATCCTTTTTTCCGGCGATATCGGTGCAGCCGTTCTTTCTCCGCAAAATCTGAATAAAAATGTGGATGATTTTGAAGAGCATCGTCCTTTTTTGGAGAGTTTTCATGGGCGATATATGGCGGCAAACCATTTTTGCCGGGCATGGGTGAAATGTGTACGAAAATATGAGGTAGCCATGATAGCACCGCAACACGGATCCTTGTTTAAAGAGGAAATGGCACACCATTTTTTAGAGTGGTTTGAAAAAGTCGAGGGAGGGTATGAGCATTGCGAGGAGCTTTACGGGTGTTGATAGATCCGCAGTAATCACAGAACATAGGGGTTTTACGGCAAGAGTGTGGTAGAATGCCGATATTATCCGCGCCTACGGTTGGCGCTGCTACGAACTTGCGCTCAACTGCACTTTTCACCCAATTTTTTCCCCTTGCCTAAAACCGTCCTAAGTTACGACTTTGGTTGGGCCGAACCACCAAAGGAACCCCTTTATGACATTTACCGATTTAAACCTTCATGCGTCGTTGCTTAAAGCAATCACTGACCAAGGCTACACAACGCCTACTCCCGTTCAAGCCCAAGCAATCCCTTTTATTTTAGAGGGTCGAGATATGCTTGCGGGTGCACAAACCGGGACAGGTAAAACTGCCGGATTTACGTTGCCGCTTTTGCAGATACTTACCGAAAAAACCATACCGAAATCGAATCGAAAAATTCGTGCTCTTATCCTCACACCGACACGTGAACTTGCAGCACAGGTAGCGGAAAGTGTCAAAATCTACGGAAAATATCTCCCCCTTAAAAGTGCCGTTATTTTCGGAGGAGTGGGGATTAATCCCCAAATCACGATGCTTCGTAACGGAATTGATATCCTCATCGCGACACCAGGGCGTTTGCTCGATCATATAGGGCAGGGGACGGTTGATCTTAGCGGAGTGGAAGTTTTCGTTCTTGATGAAGCTGACAGAATGCTTGATATGGGATTCATACGCGATATCCGACGTGTTATTACGATCCTCCCGAAAAATCGACAAAATCTCATGTTTTCAGCGACTTATTCGGATGAGATCAAAACATTGGCAAATACCTTGCTTCGCAATCCTGCCGAGGTGGAAGTAGCACGCCGTAACACATCGAGTGAACTGGTAAAACAAAGTGTCATTCTCGTCGATTGCAAACGCAAAAGCGCATTGCTCGGAGAGCTGATCGGCAAACATAAATGGGAACAGGTTCTCGTCTTTACCCGTACCAAACACGGTGCCAATAAATTGACCGAATATTTCCAAAAAATAGGTATCACAGCCGCAGCGATTCACGGTAATAAAAGTCAGGCCGCACGAACAAAAGCGCTTGATGATTTTAAACGCAGTTCGGTCAGAGTCCTCGTCGCGACCGATATTGCCGCGCGTGGGATTGATATCGATGCACTGCCGCATGTCGTTAATTTCGAACTTCCGAATATTGCGGAGGATTATGTCCATCGTATCGGTAGAACGGGACGCGCGGGATGTGAAGGAGAAGCCATTTCACTGGTGTGTATCGATGAAGCTGATTACCTCAAAGGGATCGAAAAACTGATCAACAAAAAGCTCGATAGCCGCATTATCGAAGGGTATGAGCCGGATCCTACTATCAAAGCCGAACCGATTCAACGCGGCCGCGGCGGAGCAGGCGGAAGTAGCAACCGTGGCGGTAACGGCGGCGGTGATCGCGGCGGAAAACCGGCACAAAAACGTGATAGCGGACGTCATGAGCCGAAGCGTCGCGATAATGATCGACGATATTAATAAAAATTATTGTGCACTAGGGATAACTTTTATCTTTAGCGTTGTACAATAAATACAAATACTCTTTGGAAAAAAAAGACGGGGTGAGAGTGATACGGTTTTTCCTTTTTCTTCTTATAAGTATGGTGAGCATTCTAGAAGGCAGCAAGCTGGAAAAAGTCTCCGTGCAGCTGGATTGGAAATATCAGTTTGAATATGCCGGTTATATAGCTGCCAAAGAGAAAGGGTATTATCATGATGCCGGGCTGGATGTTGAATTACGCGAATATCACGAAGGGACGGATGTTGTATCTGACGTTCTAAACCGAAAGAGCAACTACGGTATTTATAACAGCAGTATTGTTGTAGATAACGGAAAAATCAAACCGATTGTCGTCATGGCAACTTATTTACAGCATTCCCCTCTGGTTCTTGTAGCCCGAAAAGGAATTGATAATCCGGCTGCTTTGGTCGGAAAAACAATTATGGGAACTCAAAACGAACTCAAACACAGTTCTCTATCCCTTCTTTTATCGCATTTTAATATTACCTCGCGCAATACCCATTTTGTTGATCAGACATTCAGTATCGATCCTTTTGTCAAGGGAGAAGTCGATGCGATGAGTGCGTATCGTTCCAATCAGCTTTATCTTCTCGATCAGATGCATATTCCGTATGAAATCATTGATCCTGTGGAATACGGATTCATCATGAATGCCGGAAATCTGTTTACTTCACAGCGAGAAGCCATCGAACATCCCCTCAGAACCCAAAAATTTATCGATACGACAAACCGAGGATGGGAATATGCAGCTCAGCATCCCGGTGAAATGATTGATATTCTTATCCAAAAATATCATGTGCAAAAATCTCCCGAAGCTCTCGCGTATGAATCCAATGTCATTTTAAAACTGATGATGAGTGATTTTTATGCCATTGGTGAAACCAATGAAGAGACGACGACTCGTCTTTATAAACAGCTTGTTCGAGTAGGGGCGATCCAAGAAGATCAAAAACTCGGGAAATTTTTATTTAAGGATATTGTCGCCGGTTCTATCAACAGTGTTCAGCTTACTCCGGATGAAAAACTCTATCTGCTGCAAAAGAAAAAAATCACGATGTGTGTTGATCCCGAGTGGTATCCGCTTGAGGCTATTCGGGATGGGAAACATATCGGTATCGCTGCGGATGTAATAAAAACGTTTCAAAGCAAGCTCGGTATTCCCATTGCGCTGGTTCAAACGTCGAGTTGGAATCAATCGTTGGAATATGCAGAGTCTCATCGATGCGATATTTTGTCTCTTGCCGCCAAAACACCGGATCGGATGAAATATCTTCATTTCACTTCGACCTATTTAGCGGTTCCTCTGGTTATGGTCACAACGATGGAAAAACCGTTCATCGAAGATATCGATTCGCTAAAAGAGAAAAAAATCGGAGTGGTCAAAGGATACGCTACCTTTGGGCGTCTCAAACGGCTCTACCCGACGCTCGACATTGTCGAAGTCGCATCCGTGAATGACGGACTCTCAAAAGTAGAAAACGGACAGCTTTACGGATACATTGATAATCTGGTTGTGACCTCTTCGTATATCCAAAAAGAGTATACAGGAAGTTTGAAAGTCTCCTCACGTCTCAAAGAACGAGATGAGCTGAGTGTTGCTGTACGCCTTGATGACCCAAAATTGTATGACATTTTCGAAAAACTCGTTCAAAATCTGGATGACAAGACACGACAGGATATCTATAATCGGTGGGCATCAACGATTGAACAGGTCGCCGTAATCGATCAGAAATTGGTATGGAAAATTTTTGCTGCAGTCGTATTGGGGCTATTAGCATTTACCTGGAGATTTTTTATTCTTAAACGATATAACTCTAAGCTTCTTGAACTCTCCATTACCGATAAACTCACCGGATTGTACAATCGTCAAAAATCCGATGCAATGCTTCAGAGTGAACAAAAAAAAGTCAATCGTTATGATACATACCACTGTTCGGTTATGATCATAGATGTAGACTATTTTAAACGGGTAAATGATACTTTGGGACATCAGATGGGCGATCACATTTTGCAGCTATTGGCTAAAATTTTAAGAGAAAATCTTCGCCAAACGGACATAATCGGACGATGGGGAGGTGAAGAATTTATGGTTATTCTTCCACATACGTCATTTGAACAAGCAACTGTGGCAGCTGAAAGTATTCGCAAACAAGTTGAACTTCACCCTTTTGGAATGAGTGATTCGATCACCATCAGTATCGGTGTCGGAGAACTGAAACGAGGGCAAAGTGTCCATGAAAATATAGGACGAATCGATTCGGCATTGTATGAGGCGAAAAACGGTGGACGGAACAGAGTATGTATAGGATGAAATCGAATTGAGTGATATGAAGGCTTCTTGTAACGCAAAAATTATTCTTATCGGTGCCTCTACAGGAGGGCCCGGGATAATCGAAAAACTAATCACCGCATTGCCTGAAAATTTCTCTGTTCCTGTCTGTATTGTTCAGCATTTTCCTTCTGAATTAACCCCTTCATTTGTCACTCGGCTTCAAACATGTACTTCTAACCGTGTTGTTGAGTCAGAAGAGGGATTGATATTGGAGAGAGGATTGGTTATCGTGGCCAAAGGCGGTGTTCATTTGGGCTTCAGTGTCGGTGAAGACAAACGGCCGATGATACATCATATCCTAAGCGGGATTCGCAATGATTTTATACCCAGTGTGGATGTAATGATGCTCAGCGCTGCAGACATGTATGAGCCCAAATCCATTTTGGCCATACTGCTCAGCGGCATCGGTGATGACGGGGGTGATGGGATGGTAAAAATCAAAACATTAGGGGGACTGAGCGTATGCCAGGACGAAAAAAGCTGTCCGGTGTTCGGAATGCCGGGACGGGCGATTGAGCGCGGCGGTGCAAATGCGGTTCTCTCGGTGGATGAGATTACCGAAGCGATAAAACGGTTTGGCGAATGATAAGAGAAGACGTGATAACATCGCTCTTGAAGCGGATACAAAACGAGACAGGTATTG
>NZ_JAQTQR010000112.1 GCF_028712165.1 Sulfuricurvum sp.
AGAAATCATTCAAATAGCCCATAAATGATATAATCTTGGCAAAAGATTCTTCGAAGGAGTTGCAATGGCTCAAAGAGCGATTCGTGAATACGACGGTAAAGCAATTTTCTCAAAACACTGGGAAAAATATTTCAGCGGATTTCATTACGGATTTAAATCGGTATTGGTAACCAATGGTGATGAATTACGTGCATGTGCGCAAAAACACGGTTTTGAATGGTTGAAACAAGAAGCATTGGTTGCAAAACCGGATATGCTTTTCGGGAAACGCGGTAAAAACGATCTTGTATTGTTTAAAACCAACAAACCAGGTGATGTCACGCTCGAAGAAGCTGCCAAATGGATTGACGACAAAATTTCTCACGAAACAACGCTTCTTTCCGGTCAACACGGGACATTGACTCACTTCATTGTTGAGCCGTTCACTCCGCACTCTCAAGATCAAGAGTACTATATTTCAGCTACAACTGTAGGTGAAGACGATGTTCTTTATCTATCGGCTGAGGGTGGTATGGAAGTTGAAGAAGGATGGGAAGAAAAAGTTAATGAAGTAACGATTCCTATCACTATGGACGATGCAAATATTGCTCACTTGATCCGTGCAAACGTTCCTGCAGGAATTCCGGCAGAAAACAAAGAGCGTTTCATTACATTTGCTGAGCAGTTTTACAAATTCTATCGCGATTTGAACTTTGCTTACCTTGAAATCAATCCGATCGTTATGATCGGTAATGATATGCACATTCTTGACCTTGTTGCTCGTCTTGATGATACAGCAGGCTTCATGATGGGTGAATCATGGTGCGGTGCTGAGTTCCCGACAGCATTCGGAATGGAAGATCAATCCCCGGAAGAAAAAGCGATCGCAGAAGCAGACTCGAAATCGGGTGCTTCATTGAAATTGACTATTCTTAACCCAATGGGCCGAATTTGGACCATGGTCGCGGGCGGTGGTGCTTCGGTTGTATATGCCGATACCATTGCTGACCTTTCCGGAAACGTTGCTGACTTGGCAAACTACGGAGAATATTCAGGCGGACCGACAACAGGTGAAACTAAATTCTATGCAGATACCGTTTTGGATTTGATGACACGTCACAAAGATCCGAAAGGTCGCGATAAAATCCTCATCATCGGGGGTGCGATTGCAAACTTTACCGACGTTGCAAAAACATTTACCGGAATTATCCAGTCGTTTGAAACCTATGCAGATAAAATGAAAGCGGTAGGAACTCGTATATATGTGCGTCGCGGCGGACCGAACTATGAAAAAGGTCTAAAAGACATCAAAGAAGCGGCAGACCGTTTGGGTCTCTATATCGAAGTTTATGGGCCAGAAACACACGTAACGGATATCGTACGTATGGCTTTAGAGAAATAAGGAGAGAATGATGGGTGCTTTATTTACCAAAGATACACAAGCAATTTTTTGGAACAACAATGCGAGTGCTATCCAACGTATGTTGGATTATGACTATGTTATCAACCGTGCTAAGCCATCGGTTGCAGCAATCGTTGCTCCTACTTCAGGAAATAAATTCGAGAAATTTTTCTACGGTCCTGATGAAGTTATGGTTCCTGTTTTCCGTAACACAACCGAAGCGGCTGCAGCATTTCCGAATGCGGACGTTTTATTGAACTTCGGTTCTTTCCGAACGGCGTACGATGTTACAATGGAAGCAATCGCGATCAAAGGACAATTCAAAACTGTCATGGTTACAGCTGAAGGTATTCCTGAGCGTTTGGCTCGTAAAATGAACCAAGCGGCTCGTGATGCAGGTGTTGTTGTTATCGGACCGGCTACGGTCGGCGGTATCGCTCCGGGCGGATTTAAAATCGCAAACGTCGGCGGAACGATTGAAAATATCATTAACTCTAAACTTCACCGTGCCGGTTCATGCGGACTTGTAACACGTTCTGGCGGTTTGTTTAACGAGCTTTCAAACATCATCTCTATCAATGCTGACGGTATTGCAGAAGGTGTTGCGATTGGTGGAGACCGTTTCGTCGGTTCGGTATTTATTGATAACCTTCTTCGTATGGAGCGCAATCCTCAAGTTAAATACATGGTATTACTTGGAGAAGTCGGGGGTACTGAAGAGTACAAAGTGATCGAAGCGGTAAAATCCGGCAAGATCAAAAAACCGATTATCGCATGGTGTATCGGTACGATCGCTAAACATTTCAGCTCAGGTGTTCAATTTGGTCACGCAGGTGCTTCGGCAAATGCGGATGCAGAAACTGCAGCAGCAAAAAATGAAGCAATGGCTGCAGCGGGTATTTATGTTCCTGCGAGCTTCAACGACCTTCCGCACACCATTGCTGAAGTGTATGGCAAACTTCGTGCAGAAGGTACTATCGGTGAAATCGTTGAACCTGAACTTCGTACGGTGCCAAAAGTACGTCGTAAAAAAGAGTTCATTTGTACGATCTCTGATGACCGCGGTGATGAAGCGACGTATGCAGGATACCCGATCAGTTCGGTTGCAACCCCTGAGACTGGATTCGGTATCGGCGATGTTATTTCACTCCTTTGGTTCAAAAAACGTTATCCGAAATGGGCAACTGATTATCTTGAAACGGTTATTAAAACCGTTGCCGATCACGGTCCTGCCGTATCGGGTGCTCATAATGCTAAAGTAACAGCACGTGCGGGTAAAGACGTTATCAGTTCGTTGGTCACAGGTCTTCTCACTATCGGACCGCGTTTCGGTGGAGCGATTGATGATGCGGCACGCTATTTCAAATATGCGAATGACCATGGTATGAGCCCGGCTGAATTCATTGATTATATGAAAAAAGAGGGTAAAACGATTTCCGGTATCGGTCACCGTATCAAATCGGTTCGTAATCCGGATCTTCGTGTATCAGGATTGAAAAAATATGCGGCTGAGCACTTCCCGGCTACTCCGTTACTCGATTTTGCACTTGAAGTCGAAAAATTGACAACGTCTAAAAAAGATAACCTAATCTTGAACGTTGACGGTACTATCGGTATCTTGATGGTTGATATGTGGCGTGCGCTAGGGTATACTGAAGAAGAAATCGATGGTTTCATCGACGCAGGTGCATTGAATGCATTCTTCGTTGTCGGTCGCTCTATCGGATTTATCGGTCATATTTTGGATGAAAAACGTCTCGGTATGCCGATGTATCGCCACCCGACTGATGATATTCTCTACAACGTCGAACTCGCAGACGAAATTTAATACTCTTCTGAACCCTGCATATGCCGGGTTCAGCCTCTTCTTTCTCAATCTTTCTCCTTTTTTTGTTATAATCGTTTTTTCATGAAATTTTGTTTTACAAGGTATATATAATGAAACGTTTTGCTTTTACTATGATGGAATTGATTTTTGTTCTGATCGTAATAGGGATATTAACTGTTTTGGCAATGCCGAGTTTTAATCGGGACCCGTTGGCAGAAGCGACAGAACAATTAGCGAACCACATCAGATATACTCAGCATCTTGCAATGGTAGATGACCGATTTGATCCTGCTAATCCTCAATGGTATTCTGAAATGTGGACGCTTGATATACAACAAGTTGGTACGGATTGGATTTATGAGGTTTTTTCGGATTTAGCTCCATATAATGGTAATCCTACGGCAGCAGAAGAGGCTACTGATCCATTAACAGGAAGTAAATTTGGTAACAATGATATAAATACCACCAATTTGACAAAAGCCTATGGAGTACAAAATATCGTTTTAGCTGGCGGGAATGATAATAAAGGTACTGGAGTAGGAACGAGAAGAGTTACGTTTGATAATTTGGGTAGACCCTATCGTCGTGCATCATCGGCAGCAAATGATAATTGGCGAGATTATTTAATTACATCAAATATGACTATAACACTTACAGGTCAAGACGAAAGACAGGCAGTGATTACTGTTATCCCTGAAACAGGGTATGTCTCGACCTATATTCCAGGGCCAAAGTGATTAATTTCACTTTGATCGAAATTCTTTCAAAGCTCTCTTGACTTCTTTTACAGTTCTCTTTATTTTCTTAATACTTTTAGTATAATCTTTTTTTGATGAAATTTGTTTAATCAAGGCATTTATAATGAAACGTTTGGCTTTTACAATGATGGAATTGATTTTTGTTCTTATAGTCATTGGGATATTAAGTGTATTGGCAATGCCGAGTTTTAATCGAGACCCATTGGCGGAAGCGACAGAACAATTAGCGAACCACATTCGATATACTCAACATTTGGCGATGCTGGATGATCGTTTTGATCCGGTTAACCCTCAATGGTATTCTGAAATGTGGAGTATATTTATTCGTCAGGTTCATGATGTTAATAACGGTGGGGATAAGGAATGGTATTATGAAGTTTTTTCGGATAGGTTTCCCTATAACGGTGATTCTACGCTAGCAGAAGAAGCAACAGATCCTTTGACCGGGGAAACATTAGGAAATGGCAGCTTTAATAATACTGTTGATGATAATAAAATAATTAATCTTACCCGTAAATATGGAATACAAAATATCGTATTTACCGGGGGTATGGATAATAAAAATTCCCCTGTAACAACCAGAAGGATAACCTTTGATAATTTAGGCAGACCATACCGTAGTGCCTCATGGGCAGTAAATGATAATTGGCGTGACTTTTTAATACAAACGAATTTGACAATAACGCTAACAGGTCATGATAACAGACAAGCTGTGATTACTGTTATTCCTGAAACAGGGTATGTCTCGACCTATATTCCCGGATAAAAGTGATTAATCTCTCTTTTATCCAATTTCTTTACGTTTACTCTTGACATCTTTTACATTTTCCCCTATAATTCCCGTCCACAAACGCTGATAGGCCTTGAGTTAAGGTACTGAGTTTGAGTTTGAGATCATTGAAAACTAAGTAGGTCAAACGGTTCGAGACTTTC
>NZ_JAQTQR010000056.1 GCF_028712165.1 Sulfuricurvum sp.
ATGCGACGATTTTGATCCGTGGTGAAACAGGGACAGGGAAAGAGTTAATCGCTACCGCAATTCATAATCTCAGCCGTCGGCAAAACGGACCGTTTATTAAACTAAACTGTGCCGCTATCAGTGAAACCCTCCTCGAATCTGAACTCTTCGGACATGAAAAAGGAGCGTTTACGGATGCGCGTGAAATGCGTAAAGGACGATTTGAGCTTGCAGACGGCGGTACGCTGTTTCTGGATGAGATAGGCGATATTACCCCTTCTCTCCAGGTAAAACTCCTCCGTATTTTACAAGAACAGGAATTCGAACGAGTCGGCGGCAATAAAACGATCAAAACAAATGTTCGTCTTGTTGCCGCAACAAACCGGAATTTAGAGGAGATGGTACGAAAAGGTGAGTTTCGTGAAGACCTGTTTTATCGTTTGAATGTCATACCTATCAATCTTCCGCCGTTACGTGAACGATATGAAGACGTTAAACTTTTGATCGAGCATTATCTAAACCGTTTCATGAAAGAGCATCGAAAAACTATGCATTTTACAAAAGGTGCGATGGAACTTCTTTTAGACTACCCATGGCCGGGTAATATTCGAGAACTTCAAAATACCATGGAGCGGATTGTATTGATTTGTCCGGACGGCGAAATCCAGCCGGAGATGCTGAGCCATGTTCTCCCGTTTAATTATCAAAAACTTTACATGCAACAGCCTGAAGCACCTGTTGCAATGACTGCTCCTGCTCCAACCTATGCGGCTCCAAGTGTACCGCCTCCGCCTGCGCCAGGCGGACCGGTCACACGTAAAAGTCTGCAGGAATTGGAAAAAGAATCTATTATTCAGGCATTGATTGATTCTCACGGCATACAAACCAAAGCGGCACGTGCATTAGGTATGAGTGCTAGACAAATTGGGTATAAAATCAAACAATACGGGATAGAAATTTAGGGAATTTCCATCCTAACTGTATTTTTGCCATCTGCTTTTGCTCGATACAGGGCTTTGTCTGCCCGTTCAAATACATCTTCTAATAGGTCATTAGGCTGTATCGAGGTTAAACCGAAACTACAAGTTACATGAACTATCGTCTCAAAACTATTTTGATCGATCCTATTGCGGATTTGATCTGCAACTTTCATGACGGCCAGAGGATCTGAATAGCGAAGTAAAATAGCAAATTCTTCCCCTCCCCAACGTACAAATATATCGGATTTTCGTATCGATTTATTGACTATATGCACCAGTTCTTTGAGAACAGAATCTCCGACGTTGTGGCCAAAAGTATCATTAATGCTTTTAAAATTATCAATATCCAATAAAAGTAAAAATAAATTGACATCGTATCGGTCACCGAGTGATTGATGCGCCTGAAAAATTTCTTCAAACAATCTTCGGTTTCCAATCCCAGTGAGGGTATCTGTCGTTGCCATTTTTAACAGTTGGTGTTCGTCTTGTCCTACTAATCCCATTAATGATTGAACCATATTGTATTCATGTTTGATCAAAGGGGTTAAGTGGGTATAGCACATGGAAAGAAGATGGCGTTTATCGATTATACCTACAAAATTATCATCATCATGAACAACGATTTTATTAAAGGGAAGATCTTCCATAGCTTCAATAACATCGGCAATACTTATTGAAGAATGAAAGGTTTTAATGGAGGGCGTCATGAACTCTCTAATCGGTAAACCGGTATTATCAAAGTTATAGACAGCAGCTAATATCCCTTTTCGTGTCAAAATTCCGATGGGTAATGATTTCTCAGTTACTATGACTGCGTCAACACTGTAGGCTACAAAAAACTCCAATACCTTATGTAAAATCACATCAGCATCGAAAATACCACAGGCATGGTTTTTATCGAAGATTTTACCGATAGGGGTTGCATGTGTAATAGTGATTATTTCCGAAATCATATTCCCTCTATAATAATCAAACAATAAAAATATAATTGTGTTATTATAAGTTTTTGACATTATAGCGGATATTTATTGATAAATGTAAAATAATAATAATATTTATTAAAGTAAATGATTAGGATAGATCAATAAGGAATAGAGGAAAAGAAGAATAAAATTAGTGAATTTCCATTCTTACCGTATTTTTTCCTTCAATTTTTGCACGGTAAAGAGCCCTATCCGCCCGTTCTATTACCTGTTCAAGGCTCTCAAACGGATATATTGCTGTCATACCGAAACTGCACGTAACGTGTACAATCGTTGTAAAACTGTGTTTATCAATTGTCTGACGAATATGCTCTGCAATTTTCATGACACTCATAGGGTCAGGATATTGCAGCAATATTGTAAATTCTTCTCCACCCCAGCGTATAAATATATCGGATTTACGGATTGATTGAATGACTAAGGCAGTCAACTCTTTTAGAACGGTATCACCCACAACATGTCCGAATGTATCATTAATACTTTTAAAATTATCGATATCAAACATTAGTAGAAATAAGGTTACATCGTAGCGTTTGCCTAGACTTTGGTGAGCATAAAAAATTTCTTCAAATAATCGACGATTTCCTATTCCCGTTAGAGAATCGGTAGTGGCCAATTTCAGCAAACCTCGTTCATTTTCTCCTGCCAAACCTAACAGGGAATGGATAATATTATGCTCATGTTTGATCAAAGGGGTGAGCTGTGTATAACACAGGGACAATAAATGACGCCGATCCATAACCCCGATAACAACCTGCTTTTCATTAATAGCAACAATTTTGTCATAATCAGCGTGGGACATGGTATCAAGTACATCCGCAATAGACATGGTATGTGAAAATGTTTTGACAGGTGAACGCATTATCTCTCTGGCAGGACGAGTGAGATTATCACAGTTTTTGAGAGAATGAACCATGTCTTTAAGGGTAATGATACCGATCGTTTTTGTTTCATGCAGAATAATTACAACGTCTGCAGGGTTGGTTGTAAAATAGTCAAATATTTCCTGCAGCAGTATATGATCATCAAAAAAGCGGACACTGTGATCTTTAGAAAATATATTACTTATCGGCGTCATATGAGAAACAGATAAGTCTTTAGAAATCAAACTCATTTGATTAGACGTCACTCTGAATATTACAGTGATATAAAAATTTCATAAATTCTGGTGCTTGTTTTTGTAAAATTTTCATATCTTTAAAATATTGTTTCAACGGTATTCCATAGAGACGTTTAAAATCATTCAAAAAATGGGATTGGTCATAATAGCCGCTTTCTCTGACACTCATAGAGTCGTAATTGTTTTCATACAGAGACTGAATCATTTTTTTTCGTTTAACGGTCATAATATAAGTGGAGAGATTAATTCCGAGGTATTTTTTAAAATAGCGTCGTAATGTACTTTCTGATATGTTAAATTCTTTTGCAATTTCACAGCCAACATTAGTTGGAAGATGAGAAAAATTAGTATTAATATAATGAATAATGTGTTGGGTGATAACATAGGATTGTTTTTGACTTTCTTCACTCATAATCGCATCAAACGTCTTGATATATTGTTCACCTTTTTGGTTTAAAACAGAATCGATATCGATAGAAGAGCGGGGAAGAATCGTATCAACAATCGATGAGACAGGTAAATCGGTCAATTTAAACATACCGCATGATTTTAAACGGATAATGGTCAGTTTTTTAGAAGTATTTTTAAATACAACATTGATTTTGGGAGGATGTGTAAATTTTCCACAAACTAAATCACTGTTAAATTCATGAATTTTCCCGTTGATTTCAAAAGAAATAACGGCACAATTATCATTTAGTATGATGTGTTCATGAACAGAAGGCGCCCCGATAAATTGAAATTCATGCTCTTCTTTATAAGACTTGAGCGGAAGGTTAAAAATAGAATCAATAAAAGGGCTTTCGTGGCAAATAATATTCATTAATCTCAATCCTTTTGAATGCGGTAATAATAAAGCACGGAAGGATAAATGTCTTGTAAAATTCCGTCAATTAAAAAGAATTATAATTATATATTGTAGATTTAGATTGAAGATAATAAAAACCTATTCAAAAAATTGAATAGGCAAGAGAAAATAAAACTATTCGCCGCGTCTTACTGCCATAACTTCAGCAGGAAATTTTTTTGTTCCCGGTTCGATAAACCATGTTTCACCATTACTAAGTTTTACTTCTCCACCCCATTTTTCATCGGTATCGAATTCAGCACTGAGAATAGTCTCTTCCATATCTTTTTTTGCAACATAAAAAGAGATTGCCCCTTTTGAATCGTAACGCAACATAACTTTAGCCATAACACTTTCCTTTAATAAATTTATATACAAATATGGAATTCACTACCCGATTTGAGTATGAAAAAACTTTCGAATCCTATGCCACCAATCCGATGAGAGATGTCCTTCAAAGGTGATACGTAAAAATGTTCCCGCTAAGCGACGGACAATAGTATCGACTTCATAGTTCTTCTCATCACTTTGCGGAAAATCATCACGATAATGGACCCCTCTGCTCTCTTCACGCGCTAAAGCACTCATAAGCATTGATTCAGCAACGGTAAGAGCATTTCGAAGCTCGATAATAGACATAAGCTCTACGTTGTCACTTCGTTCTTTATTAACACAACATAGTCCTGAGGACATTTTCATCAGATAATGAACATATTCGAGTGCATTTGTCAATGAGTCGTGCGTACGGAAGACTCCGGCATTTTTATAAAGATTATTTCCGAGATTACGTCTCATCGTATTGATATTAAAACGGCTTTCACCTTCAATAATCATATCAACATAACGCAATTCTTTTGCTACCTGGGCATAATCGATAGGATGAAATACCCCTTTTTTAGCTGCAATAGAGGCTTGCGTACCGGCAACCCGTCCGAAATAGGCTGCTTCGAGCAAACTGTTTCCACCCAATCGATTTGCTCCATGGACACCGCTTTGAGCACATTCGCCACAGGCAAAGACATTTTCCATATCGGTCGACGTATCATTACGGCTCCAGATGCCTCCCATCGTGTAATGGGCTGACGGAGTGATTGGTAAAAGCTCGCTCAGGATGTCGATTCCTGCTCCATTAAGGGCATGTTTACGTGCTGATGGGAGCTTTTTATCAATCAGTTCTTCACCTAAATGTCGAAAATCAAGATAAACCGTATGCCCTTTTAACTGATGAAGGACTATATCACGTGAGAGTTTATCACGAGTCTGCAGCTCATCCGTAAAACGTTCGCCGGTTTCATCAACGATATAAGCACCCTCTCCTCTTGCTGCTTCACTGATAAGAGTCCCGCTTCCGACTAGAGTAGTCGGATGAAATTGAACAAACTCCATATTGGATAAACGCATTTTTGCACGCAAAGCTATTGCTATGACGTCTCCACTCGACTCTTGGGAGTTTGTCGAATGTCCTCTGTATATTCCGGCATAACCGCCACCTGCTAGTACAAGTGCTTTACAAGCAAATGCGATCACTTGGGAATCACGGCGTCGTAGTATCGTGATTCCGGACATTTTGTCTTTAAAAGTAGCGATAGAGAGCATCATATGGTTGGGGAAAAGTTTAACCCCCTCTTTACGACATTGAACTAATAATGTTTGAGTGATTGCAGCACCGGTTTTATCTGCGATATAGCATGTACGTTTAGCTTTTGTCCCTCCGAATGGACGTTGAGCTACGTCACCTTCATCGTTACAGTCAAAGACTACACCCATAGAAAGAAGATCATTAATAATCTCTTCTCCGCCTGTTACCATAGAACTTACTGCTGAAAAACGAGCCAGTTTGTCTGCACCCTTGAGGGTATCGGCAATATGATCACGACACGAATCATGACGTGTTGATTTAAGGACAGCATTGATTCCACCCGATGCTACAGCTGAATTGGAACGCAATGGATTGCTTTTACAAATCAGTGCGACATTGAGCCCTGAACGTTTTGCGGTGAGTGCTGCATATAAACCTGAGATTCCACTTCCGACAACAATCACATCATACAGCATAAGCACCCCGCATCAGGGTGTTTACTGATTCGATGGATGCTTCGGGCAGATAGGCCAATACCGCATTATCAATAACATGTGCAGGATCAACCGCACCAAATACGGCACAAATTCCGCCTGCACTTCGTGCAAACTGTAGCGCGCTTGCAACATCATTCAATTCACCTGTATTCATAAGTTCAGCAACATTGGGTGAAAAAGCTCTTTTAAAGAGATTTTTTTGCAACAGTGGAGATGAACCGATATAGGTCAAACCAAATTTTGCACATGCATGCATCAATGGATAGTACATCGAGTCTTCACATTTTTGATTTGCATAACCATAGGCATGTGGTTTTGCAAGATTAAACGGGCTCTGTATATACTTGAACCCATTATCTATACCACCGACACGACGAGCAATATCAACGATTTTTGCTAAAGAAACATATTCAGTATGATCTTCTTCATATAAAAATCCGTTCCATGCCGCAATTCCGTAGCTGATGATTTTATTCTCTTTTCGGAGTTCTTCGAAGAGGATAAAAGCATCTTCAATTCGACTGTAAAATGAGTCCTGATCGATATAGCCCAATTGTGTTTCCGGATTGTGAAGGAAGAATATATCAATCGTATCGATTTCTAGATTACGAAGCGATTGCTCACAGCTCCATCGTAAATAATTCGGAGACATACAATGTTGATCGATGACGATCTCATCTTTATTAGCTAATCCGGGATTGATAATAGTTTCTTGAATCCAACCGTACGGATTATCAGGGAAAGGAAAATCGAGCGGTATAAATCCCGCTTTAGAAGCAATAATTACTTCTTCGCGTTTTATATCCCCTTCTCTAAACATTTCATTCAATGCTTCAGCTATTTCACGCTCAGACATTTGGTAACGGTAGTTGATTGCTGTATCGATAAAATTGATACCATGCCGAAGAGCCATTTTAATCGCTTCGGCATAGTTGATAATATAATTATCTTCTTTGTACGGTTCGGCTTTATAGGTTCCGATACCAAGCGAAGGGAAAAAGAGTTCTCCATTAAAACGGTAAAAATCTTTAGAATAATTTCCGAATTTTTTTAGATATCCGAATGTTCCCTCTTTTGTCGCGTGTGACATTAGACCACCATCACTCGCAAGTTGGATTTGAGTTTAAAGTTGAGCATATCCTGCATTCCGGCAAGGGTTGTAGTTGTGTTCATCGAACAGCTCATACACTCACCTTTGTATTGAATATAAAGTTCATGTCCGTCTTCAACCTCTTTGAGATCGATTACTTCAACATCACCGTTATCAGCTTTGAGTGTAGGACGGATGTACTCTTCGAGGATCGATTCGATACTGCGAAGTTTTTGTACCAAGCTCATTGCATTAAAGTTGCCGTCACCTTTGGCTTCTTTGATTTTTTTACTGATAGCCTCTTTTTGAAGCTCAGCAGTAATTTCAGCTAGCATATCGACAAGATAGACATCTTTTTTCTCATGTCCACCCGGTTTGATACAGGATTTACAGAATCCGCCTGCTTTGGTATAGTCGGTAATTTGTTCAATAGTTTCGAGCTTATTGAGACGAATCACTTCTTTGAGAGTATCAAGGCTGACACGTGCACATTCGCAAACGATGTATTCCGTTTCAAACTCTGACATATCTACACCTTTATAGATTGATGCAGCTTTTTTAATAACGTCGTATGCCATAACCGAACAGTGCATTTTTTGACCTGGAACCGCTGGGATGTCTTCTTCATCACGAAGTGCTTTTTCAACATCGATATTGGTAATTTTCAAAGCCTCATCAACTGTTTTTTCCATACATAATTCAGCCATCATATCCGAACTGGCAATCGCCGTTCCGCAACCGAAACTTTTAAAACGGCTTTTAACGATGACATCATTCTTAGGATCGATCATCCAATAAAGTCTAACTGCATCTCCACAGCTCTCAGCACCAAAATCGGCAATAATCAATTTTTTTTCTGCCGCATCTGCCTCTTCTTGTGTAATTTCTCCCATATTAATTGGATCGTTCATCCGTCGTTGTACCTCTGTTGAGTACTCTTCCCATAATGCTCCGCCGATTAACGTGTCTCGTGCCATTGATTGCTCCTTGATGGATGATATTAAACCCTTCATTGCAAATGGCGTTCTAGTTGAAGCGTTACAATTTTGTAGTGTTCATTATCTTAGAATATACTATGCATTGTAATAGTTAGAGTTGCTTATAAAATAATCAATACATAAGTGAATGGTCACTCAAATTCATTTTATAATGACACATCACAAATCAATATTAAAGGGGTCCAAAATGGTCCAGATTACTGCTGTATTTAACCGCCATTGTTTAAATGATGTTCTTCGAGAACTGTTCGATAATGAGATCGAAGGAGTTACTGTTACCGAAGTAATCGGGAAAGGTTCACTTGGAATTGCTGAAAAAAACAATGCCCCTGATTTGTACCCAAAAGTAATGATTCTTATTGTAGTATCAAATGAAAAAACAAAACTTACAGCGATGGAAGCGATTCGTGCACATACGCAGGATTTAGGTCATGGTGCAGGTAAAATGTGGGTAACTCCGGTACTTGAAGTTGAACGTATCCGTACGGGAGAGAAAGATGGTTCTGCATTAACACAGCCAACCCCTCGGGCTACGACAAAAAGTAATACTTTTTTTACAGCTGTAGATACACCTTCAAGCTAAAGAACTCCGTATTTCGCGGAGTACTTAGACACGTGTATCGACTATCTCTTTAACGATTTTCAGCTGATTATTCTGCAGCTATTTTTTCACCTTTTTCGATTTTCTCTTTTTTCTTATAGCTTTTAATCTGTTTTTTAATCTCTTGTTTTAACTCTTTTTTGAGCAAATTTTTAACCTGTTTTTTGACGATTTTTTTGATTTTACCACTCATCTAATATCCTTTAATGTAATATTTTTTAATCTTAGAGCATCTATCCTTGTTCTAATGTTAAATAATTATATATTATTCTCAATACGGCATCCTTTCTAAAGTACAATTTATACAAAAAATATGCGCATATTAAGATTAGAGTAATGGATACTATTATTAAACCACAAGCTTAAAAGCGCTATAATTGCGCAAAATTTTGATCAAGGACTTTGATTTGAGAAGTCATTTTTGTACCGATTTAAGTGAAGCAAACGTCGGAGAAGACGTAGTATTATGCGGCTGGGCAAACAGCTATCGTGACCATGGCGGAATCGTATTTATCGATTTGCGTGACAAAAGCGGATTGATTCAACTTGTATGTGATCCTGCTGATAATGCACACGCTCATAAACTTGCCAGCGAAGTGCGTGATGAGTTCGTTCTTATTGCTCATGGACGTGTACGTAATCGTGGTGAAGGTCTAGTAAACCCGCGTCTTAAAACCGGTGCTATCGAAGTGGTAGTAGAAGAACTTATTATCGAAAATCGTAGTGAACCTGTACCGTTTGGCATCGGAGACAACACGGTCGGCGAAGAGATTCGTCTCAAATATCGTTATCTTGATTTACGCAATCCGGCGTCTTATAATACATTTTTGCTTCGTTCAAAAGCTGCAATTGCCGCTCGTAATGTATTGGATAGCTTAGGATTTTTGGAAGTTGAAACCCCTATTCTGACAAAATCAACTCCAGAAGGTGCACGTGACTATCTTGTCCCTAGCCGTGTACACGAAGGTGAATTTTATGCTCTTCCCCAATCTCCACAACTCTTTAAACAGCTTTTGATGGTAGGCGGATTCGACCGTTATTTCCAAATCGCAAAGTGTTTCCGCGATGAAGATCTTCGTGCCGATCGACAACCGGAATTTACCCAAATTGATGTTGAAATGAGTTTCTGTAATCAAGAAGATGTTATTCGTGTTGCTGAAGAACTTATCGTAGGTATGTTCGCAAGTGCAGGACACACAGTGGTAACCCCATTTAATCGAATCAAATACAGTGATGCTATGGAGTGGTACGGATCAGATAAACCTGATCTTCGTTATGACCTTAAAATGGTTGACGTTATCGATATATTTTCTCGCTGCGACAATGAAATCTTTACTTCTATTGCCGCCAATCCAAAAATGAATCGTATTAAAGCGCTTCGTGTCCCGGGTGCGGATTTGGCTTTTTCGAAACGTGAAATGAAAAGCTTTGAAGATTACGTTCGTAAATTTGGGGCAAAAGGACTTGGGTACTTCCAAATGAAAGAAGATGGTCTTAAAGGACCATTAGAAAAATTCTTCTCGGCAGAAGACTTGCAGCTTCTTATCGATCGTACCGGTATGGAAGTGGGTGATGTCGTTTTCTTCGGTGCGGGTGATAAAAAAACTGTTTGGGATTATATGGGACGTTTCCGAATCTTCATCGCGGAACACGAAAAAATGAATCTTATCGATAAAGATCGCTTCGAATTTGTCTGGGTTGTCGATTTCCCTATGTTTGAAATTGAAGAAGGACGGGTTAAAGCACTTCATCATCCGTTTACAATGCCTCGTGATTTGAATCATGAACATCTAGAAGATATTGAATCGATTGCATACGATATCGTGCTTAACGGAACAGAACTGGGTGGCGGATCTATCCGTATCCATAAACAGGCGTTGCAAGAACAAATCTTTAGTCTCCTTGGTATCAGTGAAGAAGAAGCCCAAGAAAAATTCGGGTTCCTTCTCGATGCATTAAAATTTGGTGCGCCACCGCATGGAGGTTTCGCACTCGGATTTGACCGATTTATGATGCTTCTTTCAAAAAAAGACAGTATCCGTGATGTTATCGCATTCCCGAAAACACAAAAAGCTTCTTGTATTATGACAAAAGCACCAAGCCCGGTAGAATTGACACAGTTACGAGAACTTCATATACGTTTGCGTGAGACTGCGAAGTAATAGATGAAAAAACTTTTTTTGATCATAGGTGCTCCGGGTTCAGGAAAGACAACCGATGCTGAAATTATTGCAGAACGTAACAGCGATGATATTGTTCACTATTCTACCGGAGATCTGCTCCGTGCTGAAGTTGCCAGCGGATCTGACCGCGGTCAATTGATCAACAGCTTTATCAGCAAAGGGCATATCATTCCGATTGAAATTGCAATCGAAACAATTACCGGTGCGATAAAATCAGCACCTTCAGACGTGATTTTATTCGATGGATATCCCCGCTCTTTTGAACAAATGAATGAGCTCGATAAATTCCTCACTAATGATACTGACATTGAACTTCTTAGTGTAATCGAAGTAGTGGTCAGCGAAGAGGTAGCACGTGAGCGTGTTCTAGGGCGTGCTCGAGGTGATGATGATAATGAAAAAGTCTTCAACAACCGTATGAAAGTTTATATCGATCCGTTGGCAGAGATTCAAAGCTTTTATGAATCCAAAAATCTTCTTAAAAAAATCGATGGTGAACGATCTATCGAAGCAATAGTTGACGATATGGAAATTTTTATCGAATCTAAAATCTAATTAATAGGAATTAATATGAAAATTATACTTTTAGGCGCTCCCGGAGCAGGAAAAGGGACACAAGCCCAGTTCTTGACCAAAGCATTTGATATACCTCAAATCTCAACAGGTGACATGCTCCGTGCAGCGATTAAAGCAGGTTCGGAACTGGGTACACTGGCTAAATCATTTATGGACTCAGGGAAACTGGTTACGGATGAGATTATTATCGGATTGGTAAAAGAACGTATTCTCGAAGAGGACTGTAAAAACGGTTTTTTACTCGACGGTTTTCCACGTACTGTTCCTCAGGCAGATGCGCTTAAAGAAGCAGGTGTTGCTATTGATGCAGTCATTGAAATCGACGTTCCGGACAGTGTAATCGTTGAACGTATGTCAGGTCGCCGTGCTCATCTGGCATCAGGTCGTACTTACCATGTTGTTTTCAATCCACCGAAAGTGGAAGGAAAAGATGATGAAACGGGTGAAGAACTTGTTCAGCGCGCTGATGACAAAGCGGAAGTTGTACTTGATCGTTTACGTGTCTATCATGAGCAAACCGCTCCGTTAGTTGACTACTACAAAGGTGTTTCTGTTAGTGACACTTCGGTTAAATATATCACGATTAATGGTACACAGCCTATTGATATTGTAGAAAAAGAGATTCTTTCACAACTCAAATAATTTTTTTGATTCTCCGCTGATGCGGTTGAATCTATTCTATATGATATAATTTTCCTTATGAAAACTCCCCATTTTTATGCCGTAATTATCGGTTCTGAAATTCTCAACGGTCGTCGTGACGATAAACATTTTGTATTTATACGAGATGCTTTATTGGAACGCGGACATACCCTCTTCTCCTCTTTTATTATCAAAGACGATCCTCTTTTAATCCATAACACCTTTAGCATGATTAAAAATGATCCGGATGGTGTTATGTTTAGCTTTGGCGGTATCGGATCCACTCCTGATGATCTAACCCGTCAAATTGCCGCAGATGTTTTTAGTGACGGTATTTTAGTTCCCCATCCATCTTTTCACTCACACATTATTGAACGTTTCGGTGAAGCTGCTTATCCTCATCGAGTCCACATGGCAGAGTTGCCAAAACATTCCGGTTTGCTCCATAATGTTGTCAATAATATGTCAGGATTTTATTTGGAGGGACGTTATTTCTTTATGCCGGGATTTCCTGAGATGGCGCATCCTATGGTAGAAGAAGCGTTAGAACGATTTTATTCGAAATCCCAACCACTCTATCGATTTACCTTGATCGCAAATACGAGCGAAAATACTTTAATAGATGTTATGCACAGGCTTGACAGTCGTGTCGATTTTTCATCCTTGCCGATGATGAATGGAGGCAACCCTACTGTTGAAATATCGGTTGCTTCAACAGAGATGATATTATCACAATCGAGTTTGCAGCTTTTCATCGATGAGTTGGAAGAAAAAATGATTTCGTATACAATCATTTAATATAACTAAATATAAATATTTTTTAATATATGCCGATTTACTTTTACATAAGTAATGAGGAGAATCTATGAGTATAATGAGCTATTTGCTGATTGTGCTGGGACTAAGTGTACTCTTGTATAGTGTATATCGGCACACTTTTCTAAAAAAACCCAAAAACGATCTGCCAAAGAAACCCCATTTTACACTTAAAATTGAGACAGAACAGTAAATTAAACGTAATGTCTATCGTACAATTTGTTTCGTTCTTGAGGAACAGCGACCTCATTTTTAAGTGATTCCAAACGATTCAAACGTTCCTCTGTTGTCGGATGTGTACGGAAAAGGTTTGAAAAAGAAAAGTTTTTACCGTCAAACGGGCTTATGATAAACATATGTGCATTTTCCGGTGTTGCCCCCTGAACTTCCCCTCTGTGATTATAATTAGATAGCTTTATGAGTGCACTTTGCAACCATTCTGGATGTCCGCTTAAACGTGCCGCTCCTTCATCCGCCATAAACTCTCGTGATCGACTGATGGTCATTTGTATCACGCTTGCAGCAATTGGAAGAAGTATTGCCATTGCAATCATAATAATCGGATTGCCATTACGATTATTTCGTCCGAACATTGCACCGAATTGAAGAATATTTGCAACAAAGGCCACCGCTCCGGCGATCGTAGCCGCTATGGTGGCTATCAATATGTCGCGATGAGCAACATGAGAAAGTTCATGTGCCATAACCCCCTCAATCTCTTCTTCAGATAAAAGTTCTAACAAACCTGTCGTAATCGCGACTGCCGCATGTTCCGGATTACGCCCTGTCGCAAAGGCATTAGGAATATGATCATGGATAATGTACACTTTAGGCATGGGGAGATTGGCCCGTTCTACCAGACGTTCAACGACGCGATAAAGCATCGGAGCTTCACGCGGATCTACTTCTTGTGCGTTATAGTGTTTAAGAATCATTGAGTCGGAAAAATAATAGGCATAAAAATTCATCCCGCCTGCCATAATCAGCGCGATGAGCATTCCACCTGTACCTCCTAAATACCCGCCAATGAAAACAAGCAAAACACTGAGAGATGATAATAATACAAAGGTTTTAAACTGTTCCATCTTTTTGGCCTTCTAAGAGTGCTAAAATAGATTTCTTATGCATTTTACGGGCAAAATCGAGGGCGTTAAGTCCATAAGCATCGCGTGATTCCACGTCCACTCCCATTTGGAGAAGTTTTTTTATGACTTCTACACGACCATAGCAAACTGCTCCCATAAGAGGTGTAAAACCACTTTGTCGTGTTGCATGATTAACATCGAATCCGCGATTGATCAGAAGTTCGATTAATGCCAGATTATTATAGGTAACCGCAACATCAAAAACACTTACACCTGAAAGATCGGTATGAAAAATGTCCGCGTCATTTTCTATTAAGAGATCAATCACTTCAGGATCACAATGGTAGCGCATTGCAAAGCAGATAACGGATTCTCCGTTTTCTTCTACTTCATTTGCATTACCACCGTTTTTGAGAAACTTTTTGATCCCAAGATAATCATTTGCTTTTAATAAAGTAATCCACTGTTCCATAATTGTTCCAATAATAATATAGCGAAGTATAACACGCAAGATTCAACCCATCCATAGGCTCTTACGGTAAAGCTTATTTTTAAGCTATAAAAGCCCTATAATAGGTGCTTCTGAGAAAATAAAAAAAGTCAGTCACTAAGAAACCGAAAATATCATTTTAATTTATTCGTCTATGATAAACCTAGTTTTTCCTACTTAGATTAATTTAGTCATAAATTGCTCATTCTTTTGAATAAAATAGCTAAAATAACCCCATCCATCAATAACAGCCTTGAACAGATGAGGAGAAACAATGATTTATGATTTTTGGAAAGACTATGATCAGTTGCTTTCGTATGAGCAAGCATCCTTGCTCGATTATAGGTTGGATAGTATTGCCATTAAACTTAATATATTTTTCCAAAGACTGATTATCGAACATATTGAAAAACGGGAAATTCATTTTTATTTGGCCGGTTCATGCATAAAAGCAGATACATTTAGGGATCTTGATATGTTCTTTCCCTCAAAAGACGATCAGGAACTTATCAACAATGCGATGAATAAGGACTATTTCGAGTACGAGAACAACTCTTATACCTATAAATACAAAAACGATATTTATCAGCTAGTCTATCGGGAGAGGTTTAATAATGCGACACTTGAAGAAGTGGTTGACGGCTTTGATTTTGATTCGACTAAGATCGCATTTGAGTGCCATTACGATACACTCAAAAGACTCTTTACCATTGTACGATGCGACATGAGAATCGAATTTGTCAACTATATCAACACCCGTGTCAACCGCTTGTCCAAAGTCAGCCTTAACCCGTTTGTATCGCTCCAGCGGGCGATCTACTTTTTAAAACGCGGTGATGATGTCCCTTATGAAGTATTTTTACAAATTTGTGCAAAAATCGCAGCTTTACCTTTGGGTGAAGAAAATGACATGTCAGTGTATTTCAAAAACCTTCAGGGCAATCCGAATAAACTGGTCAATATTAAAAGTGCGATTGAACATTATGTAGAGGAACACAAATGACTACCCATGCAAACTAAGCTTCTACACCGCCGATGGCTAAGGCATCATAGGGAATTATGGTAAAATCCCACATTGATTTTATTACAAGAGAGAGAATATGGAAATTTTAGAGACTGAAACTGCTTTTAAAGCCTGCGTTCAAGAGATTCAAAACACTACTGGATACAAAAATCCCCTTGCATTCGGTATCTGTCGTGTTGATTTCGGTCAGCTTGATAGTTCAAAAATTCTTCAAGCGACTTACCCTCATATCAATTGGAACGAAAACTTCGGAAGTGCAGCCATCTTTATCAAAAGTGCGCAGGAAGAAGGATTTAACATTGATTTTACAGCCGATGAAGTAATCGTGCCAGTAACACTAAAGTTTTTGGAAGGATGTTTAAATGCATTTACTCCATATTCGGATGAAGCATTTGGTGATGCCCATAAAAATATTCAAGTTATTTCTGCCCTTTACAACCAAATCAAAGAACGCGGTATGCGTGATGGCGAGTTCCGTCTAGTTATCCTTTTTAACGATGTTGCTTGTACCAGTGTTGAGGGAACCTATCTCAAACTCTATGCCCTTTCTACTTCTAAAGCCCCTCTTCGTTCACTTAACTTAAACGGTGCCTTTGGTGCATTGCATAATGTCGCTTGGTCAGATGGTCAACCTATCGAACTTGAATGGCTGCGCGAAAATGAAATTGAACTCAAATTTGCCAACGAATATCCAAAAATTGATTTCGTCGATAAATTCCCGCGTTATCTCCAACACATCATCCCTGCCAATAATACCCGTGTATTGGATGACTCAAAAGTCCGTTTTGGAGCGCAGCTGCATGCTGGTACAACGATTATGCCGGGTGCAAGTTATGTCAACTTCAATGCCGGAACGACAGGTGTCAGTATGGTAGAAGGTCGTATTTCAAGCTCAGCTGTTGTCGGTGATGGTTCAGATGTCGGTGGAGGAGCTTCGATCCTTGGCGTACTCAGCGGAACAGACGGAATTCCTGTCACCATTGGAAAAAATACCCTTTTGGGTGCTAACTCTGTAACAGGTATCGCTTTGGGTGACGGATGTATTGTTGATGCAGGGATCGCTGTCTTAGCGGGAACCAAATTTTCGGTTACTAGTGATGAACTCGCTAAAATTCAAGAAGCGAACCCGTCAAAAACACTCAGTGGAGTGAGTTTCAAAGGTAAGGATTTGGTTGGATTGAACGGTATCCATTATCGTCAAGATTCTACAACAGGTCAATTACTCATTCGCCGCTCTACCCGAGAAGTAAAACTCAACGCAGATTTACACTAATTTTATTTCCCTTCTGTCTATTAAGGTAGAGGGGATTATACTTTTCTTATCTGATATACAAGGAGCTTTAGATGATAAGCTCAAACGTCTCTTCTTTGATGTCTAATCAAACGTTCATGAATAATAGTGCTGCAAATGTAGCAAATGCCAATACGGACAGTTATGTACCTCGTAATACGACCATCAGCGAAACGCAAAATGGCGGTACAAAAGCGAATACAACATTGGCTACGTCAACCGGAAGCGAAAAATCTCAGACGGATTTAACGAAAGAGATGACAGATCAAATAGCGATTGAGAAAATAGCCGCTTCAAATGTTCAAGCTATTCGTACCCAAAATGAGATGTTAGGTTCTCTTTTGGATATCAAAGGATAAATCGCTCTTAAAGCGCTTTTTTCTTTGAGAGAGATTTATTTCCACGTGTCAAAGTAAGTGGAGTTTTCGTAAATATATTCATACTTTCAGCTCGGTTAAGCAGCTTTTGCTCCGGGTCGAATCCATCCAAGTCCGATCCTAATTCCAATGTACTTATCACTGCTTTTCCGATAATGAAACGTCCTTTATTTCCATTTTTATCTATTGTTCGGACACCCCATATATTGTGCATAACCAAAACATTATCTTGATACGTACCGATATAGAGCAGGACATGCCCTTTTAAATAAATGATGGTTTCGAACGGAATCCCTTTGCTTTTGATCAGCGAAAGTTTATCATCGTTACTGATTCCGGCAAATGAGATCACCTCTCCTTTGCGTCCTTGTGCTGAAGAGTTACGCGGTAGCCAAATACCGAATGGTGTATACATGTCCCGAATCATGGAAGAACAATCACGTTCTCCATACATTCCACCCCATCCGTAAGTATTTTTAAGCAATTCAGTCCCGATAGAGATCAAATCAGCTTTATTGATTTTACTGACACCAACATGGGCAGCATGTTTTGGAACAGTAAGAATTCGAAATGAGCTATTACTGTCATACGCTTTAACATAATAGTTTTCTCCATTTTCATGTTCTAAGGGAAGCACCATGCCGATGTGTGAATACACTACAAAGCGATTGTCAGAGTCTTGAAGCGGAATGTTGTCTTCGATGATAAAAACTTTATCTGATTTCTGAATGTCAGTTGTGCTCAAATCATTGATTACGCTGATACCGTCTGATTTGACCCAGCCTGAAGCATTATTGGTGAAAATATAGCTCCATGCACCGTCTTTTGTCGTGTGTGAAATAAAAATAGGTTCATTATAGTTGACACTGCTGTTTTGAAGAAGATCAAACGGGTATCCCTCTCCCGGTAATGAAGGATCTTTATACAGTGGTTTATCAGTGGGAAGTGCACGTATATCCATCCATTTTAAGGTTATCCCTTTTTGATTTAGGGTTCCATACGATTCAAAATTACACTGATTGCCGATTTCTTCAAACCAAGAAGGAAGGACCGGTCGAAGATTGCTTCCATACCCTCCCCTAAACGCTCGGATAGGCCATGCAGCTTCTTGTACTTTTTCCGGTGGTGCAGAATAATTCCATGGAGCATAATATCGCGTATCAAAAGTATTTTGCACTTCATATAGATGATCGCGATCAACACCGTTCTGTTCGACATAGGGGGTCATTGCCTGGGCAAAGCGCTCCAAATCATTTATTTTTGGACCATAAACCGGAAGTTTGATATCAAGTTCTTGTGGAAGAGCACAACAAAAGGGCTCTGAATTTAATGTGCTTTGATTGCTGTCTTGGTTGGTAGGCGGGAATGGTTTACTGTGTGTTGACAAGGAAGGTGGAGTATGCGGTGCACATCCTCCCAAGATAATTAATACGCCGATTATTCCGACCGTCTGTTTCATTCTTATCCCGCTTATTCTACTCCGCCGAAACGTCCTACGACTCTGCCGATAATATCGACTTCATCTTTACGAGCAACATAGGTCGGATAGTCTTTATTATCTGAAATGATATCAAGTTTCCCATCAATCCTTACTTGCAATCGCTTAATAAATAGCCCATGCTCTGTGCGAATGGTAAAAATACCTCCACGGCTGATATCTGTTTTGGAACGATTGACAAAAACAATGTCATTGTAACTAAAAGAAGGTTCCATGGAATCGCCTGAAACATTGATAGCTTCAATATTGCGTAACTCTTTTTCTCCACCTAAAGAAACAACAAAATTTTCTTCAAGCATAAGCGGTTCATAATCCATTTCCTCATTTTCAGCCCCTCCGCCCGCCGAGGCGTTAACCGATGAGAAATAACGTACCATATAGAACCGATTTGTAGGTTCAATCAGACTTTCAGGGGATTGGTTATAGAGTAACCAGTTGATAGCAATAGAACGTTTGGCGCAAAAATCGAGGAGTTCATTAAAAGGGATTTTATTTCGCTTTTTCATGGTTGCGAAATTCATTTGGGTAATCTCTAATAGTTCTGCCACATCTTTATCAAACACTTTCTTTTCGGGAAACTCGGAAGAGACGATATCTTTAATCGTTTCGACAATATCACTGAATGTTTTCATATTGAAATCCTTTTGATCTATTGATACTATATTGTAGGAATTATGACATGAATTTTCTATTTATATGACAAAATGACATAAAAATATGAGTGTTTTTAAAAATACTTTACTATTTGCCTAATATCACTCAAGGAGTTGACAATGGCAAAGGTTATTCGTAAAGCAAACGGATGGATGGATAGATTTGAAATGAAAATGGGAGAATGGGCAGAAAAACTGTTTTAATCTTCTTCGTTGTCCCGTTCCCGTCGCGAAATATGATATCCGCGAAAAATATACACTAACAAGAGAACGAGCAGGATAAGTACAATATTGTCTATAATTGGCGGCATGTTACATCATCTTTTTATAAGAGTTAAAATTTTGTTTGATCGCTTCGTAAAGAATAATTCCGGAACTGATAGCGAGATTAAGACTCCGCCCTTCTTTAGTCATGGGGATGGTCATTCTTTGATTTGGATAAGCCTCTAATATCTCAGTAGGAAGTCCTGATGTTTCACTGCCAAAAAAGAGGTAATCACCCTCTTGAAAAGAGATATCAAAGTAAGGGCAGTCTGTTTTTGTTGTAGCAAAGAAAAAACGTTCTTTATTCGGATGCGCTTCCAAAAATTCTTCTATACTTTCCCACACGTGCAAATCGATTTTATGCCAATAATCCAAGCCTGATCGTCGTACAGCTTTTTCATCGATATCGAATCCCAAAGGTTTAATCAGATGCAAAGCCGAGCCGGTATTGACACAAAGTCTTCCGATAGCACCTGTATTATTAGGAATCTGAGGTGTTACTAAAACGATATTGAACATTTAGAAAATGATCGTTTTATTTGCGTGAACAAAAATACGATCCTCCAAGGCCAATTTGAGTGCTTTAGACAAAACGATTTTTTCCACATCTCGGCCTAGCCGCTGCATCTCTTCCCACCCGAAAGCGTGATTGACATGTATTACATCTTGGGCGATAATCGGCCCTTCGTCCAAATGGTTATTTACAAAATG
>NZ_JAQTQR010000057.1 GCF_028712165.1 Sulfuricurvum sp.
ATCAGTATTATAGTTTGAGGCTAGATAATTGTACTGCGAGAATGTTGGTGAATAGTAGTAATTTTAGAATATTAAGCTGTGATTTAATAACAAAAATAACTTAATTTTAGTTTTTTATACTAAAATACTGCCATCTTCTCAAGGGAACCTAATGGCGAGCATCTATGACCTTAAACCTGCATTCCAAAATCTCCTCCGTCCGATTGTCGGTGGATTAGCAAATGCCGGGGTAACCCCGAACCAAATAACTTACGCGGCACTTATTCTCTCTTTTATCGCAGGAGGGGCTATCGCTCTTACCCACGGTGCAACATGGACATTGCTCGCTATCCCTGCGGTGATGTTTGTTCGTATGGCACTCAACGCGATTGACGGAATGCTCGCCAAAGAACACGATATGAAAAGCGACGCGGGGGCGATGCTGAATGAAATGAGCGATGTCCTCTCGGATGCGGCGCTTTATTTGCCGTTTTCCCTCATCGATGGGGTATCGGCACTGTGGGTCGTGCTGTTTGTCATTATGGCGATTCTTACCGAAATGGCGGGGGTACTGGGGGCGCTGATCGGCGGGGTGCGCCGGTATGACGGCCCGATGGGAAAAAGCGACCGGGCATTTGTGATCGGAGCCCTCTCTTTGGTATTGGGGCTGGGAGTTTCGCCTGCTGGATGGTTTGATGGCGTAATGATCGTCGCGACCGTGATGAGTGCTTGGACGGTACTTCGACGTTCTGTACGGGGGTTAAAATCATGATAGAGACGATTACGACGCTCTTTAGCGGAAAAAGCGGCATCGTACTGCTGATTATTTTGGGTATTTTGGCATTTGCCACATTGATCGTATCAGTGCTGTTTCGTACCAAAACCTCGCAGGAGCTCAAAGAGCGCGTCTATTCATGGTGGATTATTATCGGGGCATTTATACTCGGGGCGATGCTCAACACGACGGTAGCAATGTTCTTTTTCGCCCTCATCAGCTATCTCGCTCTCAAAGAGTATTTCACCCTTATCCCGACCCGTCGCACCGATCGTCGGATTATATTTTACGCCTACCTCTCTATCGTGTTTCAGTATTGGTTTGCGGGGATTGGTTGGTATGGGATGTTTATCATCTGGATTCCCGTCTACCTCTTTTTGCTGTTGCCGTTTCGGCAGGTGCTCATCGGAGAGACGCAGGGGTTTTTAGAGAACACGAGCCGCGTGCAGTGGGGGCTGATGATGTTCGTCTTCGGTCTCAGCCACCTCGCCTACATGATGACATTGCCAGCTGTGGCAGGGCATGACGTCGGGGGAAAAGAACTGGTTCTTTATGTGGTGCTTTTGACCGAGCTGAATGACGTATTGCAGTATCTGTGGGGGAAGGCTCTGGGACGGCACAAGATCATCCCGAAAGTGAGCCCCAACAAAACGGTCGAGGGGTTTGTGGGAGCGTTCGTCACCCTCAGCGCGCTTGCGGTAGCGTTTTCGTTTCTCACCCCTTTTACGACGATTCAAGCGCTTGCTGCGGGGATGCTCATCAGCGGAGCGGGGTTTGTCGGCGACGTCGTCATCTCGATGGTCAAACGGGACATCGGGGTCAAAGATTCGGGACATCTGCTGCCGGGGCATGGGGGGATACTTGACCGCGTCGACAGTCTCACCTATACCGCACCGCTTTTTTTCCATTTCACCTACTATCTCTACTATTAGGATGGCGGGATGCTAAAATGGCTCTTTTTCGCTCTTATCGTCCGCCCGACGGTACTGCTGATCTTCGGGGTGCACGTGCGGGGACGGGAAAACCTCTCACACGACAAACCCTCTATCATCGTCGCCAATCATAACAGTCATCTCGATACACTCGTGCTCATGAGTCTCTTTCCCCTGCACAAAATCCACCGTATCCGCCCCGTCGCGGCGGCGGATTATTTTATGAAAAACCGCCTTATCGCTTGGTTTTCGACCCAGTTTATCGGAATTATCCCCCTGAGCCGCAAAGTAGAGAGATCGCACACTCATCCTCTCGAATCGGTGCGCCAAGCCCTCGAAGCGGGGGATAGTATCATCCTCTTTCCCGAAGGGAGTCGTGGGGAAGCGGAGCAGATGAGCAAATTTAAATCGGGGGTTGCCCATTTGGCAAAAATGGTTCCCCATATCAGCGTCGTCCCCGTTTATCTCGGCGGTGCAGGGAAAGTGCTCCCCAAAGGGGAAGCGCTACTCGTCCCTTTTATCATCGATGTTTATATACTGGAGCCGATGCTGATCGGTGAGGAAGATACCCAAGTGTTTACGGAGCGATTGGAAGAGGTTATTAAAAAGGCGGGGGAGAGGGATGAATAAGTTTAAGAATAAATTCAGCAAATCATCCGTAATATGTCAATATGTCTAAGATTTTAGGAATATAGAAATGAAAACGATCGACATCCATACTCACCTCCTCAGCAGTGACGTCGCGTTCCAACGCTCGTATGACAAAATAGCGTTACGCTTTTTTGCCAAAAAGTTCGGAATGGACCCAAAAGCACTAGGGCGTGATCCCTACGGCGAGTATACCCGTGCGCTGGTAGAGTCGGTGCGAAATTCTGCGCACGTCGAGAAAATCGTCCTTTTCGGTGTCGATGATCGGGTCGATGATGCGGGCAAAAGTCTCCACAAAGACATCACCGTCTGTGCGACAAATGATGACGTGGCGGCGTTGTACCGTGGGAATGAGGATGTCATCATCCCCTTTTTCTCCATCAACCCTAACCGTCCTGATGCCCTTGATCTGATCGACCGCTACACCGATGCAGGATTTCGCGGGGCGAAGTTTTTGCAAAACTACTGGGGGGTCGATACCCGCGAAGCGCGCTACCGTCCCTATTTCGACAAACTCGCACAGCGCGATCTGCCTCTGATCGTCCATGTGGGGAGTGAGAGCAGTGTCCACTCGTTCAAATCGTGCGAGAGTATCGAGATGCTGGATCATCCGCTGGAGGCGGGGGTGCAGGTGATCTGCGCACACATGGCGCTCAGCTATGAGCCGCGTCGTCTTTTCAAAGCCCTCTCGAAAAATCCGAAACATTTTAACGACGAGTATTACCTCCTCATCGATATGCTCAAACGCTATCCGAATCTCTATGCCGACATCTCCGCCCTCCTCACTCCCGTGCGGGCAAAGGTGCTACGGCATTTGAGCTTACAAAATGACATCCATCACAAGCTCCTTTTCGGCACCGATTTCCCCGTCCCCTTTAGCATGGTGCTCAACAGCTACGATCTGCCGTACCGCAAACGGTTCGAGCTTTCGCGCGAAGCGAACCCGTTTGATCGCTATGCCAAAGCGATTTTAGAGTACTTCCCGCGAGAGAATCCCATCTATACCAACTACACCAAACTATTAGGAGAATAACATGACAACCGGAACATTTAGCAGCTTCGATGGCGCAGAGCTTTTTTATCGCGAATGGTCGCCACAAAATCCCAACGGCAAAATCGTCCTGCTCCTCCATCGCGGGCATGAACACTCGGAACGCCTCGATCCCATCGCCCGTTCGGCGATTTTCGAGGGGTATAAAGTTTTCTCGTATGACAACCGTGGACATGGATATACCTCTGCTGAGGCGACCTATGAGTTTATGAATCTGGTGCGTGATTTGGAGGCATTTAGACATTTTGTCTGTGCCAAGGAGGGGAAAAGGGCTGAGGATATTTTCGTCGTTGCCAACTCGGTCGCGGGGGTCGTCGCCTCGACGTGGGTACACGATTATGCTCCGCGTATCGCGGGGATGGCGCTGGTCGCTCCGGCGTTCGTGATCAAACTCTATGTTCCTCTGGCCAAACCCTCACTCGATTTAATGATACGGTTCAATCCCCGCATGAACATCAAATCCTACGTCAAATCGAAGTTTTTGACCCATAACACCGCAGAGCAGGAGCGATACAACACCGATCCTCTCATTACCCCGAACATCCCTGCACGGCAGCTCGTAACACTGCTGGATACCGCTAAACGGGTGGTGGACGATGCGAGCCACATCGTCACCCCGACGTTGGTACTCTCGGCAACATCGGACTATGTCGTGGACAGCCGTGTGCAAAAGGTGTTTTATGAGTGCCTCAGTTCACCGCACAAGCGGTTCGTGGAGTTGGAGGGGTTTTATCACGGTGTCCTCTATGAAGCACAGGCGCAAAAAGCGATTGATGCAATCGGTGCCTTTATGGAGGAGTGTTTCAATACCTCTCAAAGCGATATGAGCGATCATCTCATCGCCCTGACCCAAAACGAAAAAGAGCGTATCGCACGGGGTGACATCACGGCAGCTCAAAAACTCTCTTTCGGCGTTCAGCGCTTTATGCTCAACTCTCTGGGCTGGATGAGTGACGGGATGAAAATCGGGCTGAAATACGGGTTCGACTCGGGGGTAACTCTCGATTACGTCTACAAAAACACCCCAAGCGGGGTGGGGATCTTCGGTAAAATGTCCGATAAAAATTATCTGGAGAGTATCGGATGGAGAGGAATCCGTCAGCGCAAAATCAATGCCATCGCCACCATCCGCGAAAAAATCGATCAGCTGCGCCATGAGGGGAAAAAAGTCAAAATCCTCGATATTGCCGGAGGACCTGCCCGCTATCTGATCGAACTCGCACAGGAATACCCCGACATCGAAGTACTGGTACGCGATTATCAGGAGCAAAACGTTGAGCAGGGGCGTGCATTGGCAAAGGAGCGGGGACTTACCAATATCCGCTACGAGCAAGCCGATGCGTTTGACAAGTCCAACTATGATCGAAGCGTGTATGAGCCGAATATTGTTGTCGTCTCGGGGGTGTTCGAGCTGTTCGAACAAAATTCTCTGATCCAAAACGCTATTGAGGGGATTACCTCGATGATCGCACCGGAGGGATATCTGGTCTATACGGGTCAGCCGTGGCATCCGCAGTTGGCGCAGATCGCCCATGTGCTGGGGAACCATCAGCAAACGCAATGGATCATGCGCCGCCGAAGCCAGTATGAACTCGATACCCTCTTTGGCTCGTACGGGTTTGATAAAGAGGGGATGCGGATCGACGATTGGGGCATATTCACCGTCTCATCGGCTCGCAAAGCGGGATAAATATGTATCCGTTTGATCCTGCCCTCAGCGCCTCTGCCACTCTCAAAGAGCGGTTTGTATGGGTTCTTTTTATGGGTGCGCTCTTTTTTATCCTCTACGGTGCGGCAAACCAATACGCCTCGCTCACTCCCCATCCCTCTTTTTATATGGAGTGGGAGCGCCGTATCCCTTTTATACCGTCGTTCATCATCCCCTATATGTCTTCGGATGTGATGTTTTGTATCGCGTTTTTACTCCCGCAGAGCCGTCTCGAGCTCCGTATCCTCGCGTTGCGTGTGCTCTTTATCGTCACCTTTTCGGTTCTTATTTTTACCATTTTCCCGCTCCAGTTCGGATTTGAGAAACCGCACAGCGACGAGTATCAATGGCTTTTTGGGCTTCTTAGTGCCGATTTGCCCTACAATCAGCTCCCCTCGCTGCACATCAGTTTTGCTATCGTATTGTGGGCATCGATGCGCTCACATTTGAAAAATGTCTTTCTCAAATACGCCGTAGCCCTGTGGCTTTGGCTCATCGCCCTCTCGACTCTGCTGGTGTATCAGCACCATTTTATCGATCTGCCGACGGGGGCACTCGTGGGTGGTATTGCCATCGTGCTAATTCGCCAGAACAACCGTGTTCTTGAGAAGTTTACTACTCCGCGAAGTCTCAAAGTGGGGCTCTATTATTTAGCAACAGCAGTTTTGTTTCTCGTCGGTGCGTTCGCGTATCACTCTCTCATTGCACTGTGGCTGTTTTTCTCGATGTTGGCGGTAGCCATTGTCTATGCGTTTGGGTTCAATCATCTCATCGCGGGAGAAAATGCCCGTGCCTCGCTATGGCAATGGATACTCTTCGCCCCTTATTTTATCGGGTCGAACCTCTCGTGGCGATGGTACAAACGGAAATTGCCGCTAATGAGTCAGGTAGAAGATCGGATCTATTTCGGGCGGCACCCCTCACAGAGCGAATACGCTCAGCTTAGGGAATATGGGATCAATCATACGATTAATCTGGCGTTGGAACATCAGATCAACCGCTCTAAGGTAGAGCAGACCCGAATACCGTTTTTGGATTTGACGATTCCCGATCCCGAAGCGCTTCATAACGTTGTCCTGATGATCGAAGCGAAAAAAGATAAAGGAGTCTATGTCCATTGTGCTCTCGGGTTGTCCCGCAGTGTAATGGCGATCAGTGCATGGATGCTCTATCGCGGTTTTACGATGGTGCAGATCGAGGAGCGGTTGAATGCCCTGAGACCGGAATACGTGAAAAAAGCATATGTCCGTATTGCGTTGGAGCTGTACCGGAAACATCTGGATGAAATGTATCCGGAATGAAAAAGATCAACTGACGACAAGGAATTATTTTTATGAAAAAAACAACACATTCAGGCTATACACTGGGTATCGATATCGGCTCGACAACCGTAAAATATGTCGTATGCGATCATCGTTTTACCATTGTAGCCAAAGAGTATACTCCCCATTGGACCAAACAGGCCGATACGCTGTTAAACATGCTCCAAAGGCTCTCCGACACTTCCGGCGAGATTTTTGACGCAATTGAGAAAGTCTATATTACCGGTTCAGGAGCGAGCCGAATAGCCCCGATGCTTAATGCCCGTTTCGTCCAGGAAGTCAACGCCGTGGTGCTGAGCGTGGAGCATTTGCATCCTGATGTGAATGCTGTCATTGAGCTGGGGGGGCAGGATGCCAAAATTATCCATTTCAAAGAGATCGAAAACGGAAAAAAATCGGTCATTACCTCTATGAACGACAAATGTGCTTCCGGAACCGGGGCAACTATTGAAAAATGTACGATGAAAGTGGGAATGGTCTCCGACGAGGTTCAAAAACTGGTTTTTAATCCGGATAAGCTCCATCATGTAGCCGCCAAATGCGGGGTTTTTGCCGAGACTGACATCGTCAATCTTGTGAAAACATCGGTTCCATCAGACGAGATCATGAATTCTCTGGCCGATGCGATCGTGATGCAGAATCTGACCGTGCTGACGCGCGGGAATACGCTGATGCCTTCGGTTTTACTGTTGGGAGGTCCCAATACCTATCTGCCGTTTTTGCAAGAGTGCTGGCGGGTTCGGATCGCCCAATTGTGGGATGAGAGGGGTGTAGTTTACGATAAAAGCGCGATTGAATCGCTCATCGTCGTCCCGGAAAACGCACAATACTACGCTGCGTTGGGGGCGGTGATTTTCGGAGAAGGCGAAGCAAATCATTCCGGAAATTTCGAAGGGCTGGCAGCATTGAAGCAGCTGGTTGAGTCGGGAACGAAAACGATCTCTTCGCGTACGGATTTCCCGCTCGTTCACTCATCCGAGGATCTGCGACGATTTCGGCAGGAGTATACGATACCTCCTTATGTTCCGGAAACATTAACTCAGAAAAAAGTGTGTTATCTGGGGATTGACGGAGGTTCTACGAGCTCGAAAGCGGTTTTGGTGGATGAGGACGGAAATCTGATATTAAAGGTCTATAAGCTCTCCAAAGGAAATCCGATCCAAGACACCATCGAGTTGCTGGAACAGATTTGTTCAAACGATCCTCACGGTTTTTACGATATTCGCGGACTGGGTGTCACGGGATATGCTGCCGACGTACTGGAAGGAGCGCTCAAAGCCGATGCCAATATCGTAGAGACGATTGCCCATATGAAAAGCGCTCAGGCCGTGTTTGGAAAGAGCATCGATGTGATTTGCGATATTGGCGGACAGGATATCAAAGTGCTGTTTATGGAGAATGGAATGATGAAAAATTTCCGTCTCTCCAACCAATGCAGTGCCGGGAACGGAACGTTATTGCAAAGCATGGCCAAACAGTTCGGGGTACCGATAGAAGGATTTGCCGATTTGGCCTTCAGTGCCGAACAGGCTCCGAAGTTTAATTACGGTTGTGCCGTCTTTTTGGATACGGACAGAGTGAATTTTCAAAAAGAGGGATATACGAAGGAAGAGTTGTTTGCCGGCATCGCCAAAGTGCTTCCGAAAAACGTCTGGCAGTACGTAGTTCAGGTTCAAAACCTCTCTTCTATGGGGAAACATTTTGTATTACAGGGGGGGACACAATACAATCAAGCCGCATTGAAGGCGCAAGTCGATTACATCAAGCATTTGGTTCCGGATGCGAGAGTTGACGTCCACCCCTATCCCGGAGAGGCCGGAGCATTCGGTGCCGCCATCGAGGCCAGAAATGTGATACGACAAAGAGGATACGCAACGTTTGTCGGGATGGAAGAGGCCGGAAAGCTGATCTATACCACTCTGACCGACGAGAACACCCGCTGTCGTTTTTGCTCCATCTTGTGTTCGCGTACTTTTATCGATACCAAAACGCCGCAATCCGATACGGTTCGCTATATTGCAGGTTTTTCGTGTGAAAACGGTACTGCCGAATCGGTCGAGGAGCTCCGTAAAATCAAAGAACATCGCAAAAGACTACAGACGCAGGTTCCGAATCTTGTCAGAGAGGAAGCAATCAGCTTGTTCAAAACACATTATGCGACCGGAAAGAAACCGACCGACGATACTCTTATCGAAGAGCGACAGCTAAAAGTGATGTTCGGCGGATGGGGACCGACATGGAACACGATCAAAAAACGACCGTTTGAAATTTCCGGCAATGCGAATGAAGAGTATCGTGCATCCCTTAAAATCGCTATACCAAAGGTGCTCAATATCTATTCGCTCGCTCCGTTTTTACGGACCTATCTCGAAGCGTTGGGCATTCAGCCTCAGCATATAGTGTTTTCAGATTTTTCCAATGAAGATATGTTCTTGGAAGGTTCCAGATACGGATCGGTTGATTCGTGCTATCCGGCGAAAGTAGCGCAGGCACACGTCTATGCCCTGTTGTTTAATCCAAAATTTATGAAACATGCCCTGAATACGATCTGGTTCCCTTCAATTACGCATCTGCCGGGATATTTAAAACACATTGCCGCACAGACCTCCTGTCCCGTGGTTTCGGGTACTCCTCGCGTCGTGTATGCCGCATTCACCAAAGAGAAAGACCTGTTTGCCGACAAAGGGATCGACTTCGTGGATGAAGCTCTCCATTTCGATAATGCGGCGCTTCTCAAAAAACAGCTCTTTGATACCTGGCACAAGCGATTGCGTATTACGCGCGATGAGAATGATTGGGCGGTCGATCAGGCGTTTCACGCTTTACAAGCCAATGACGACGGGATTTTGGAAGAGGGGCGAAAGATGCTTGATGAGGCCGTTTTGAATAATGAGGTCGTTATCTTGCTATTAGGCAGACCGTATCATACCGATCCCGGTCTCAATCACGAAATAATGGACGAATTTCAGTCGCTCGGGTATAAAATCCTCTCCATGCGCTCAATCCCGAAAGACGAGGCGTATCTGGTCCCATTTTTCGAAGACGATCTGAAACATCATGCCATCCGCTCGCTTTTTGATATTTCGGACGTATGGCCGGAGGGGTATTCGACCAACTCGGCGCAAAAAGTGTGGGCGGCAAAATTCGCGGCGCGCCATCCAAACGTAGCCGTGGTCGATTTGTCGAGTTTCAAATGCGGGCATGACGCCCCCACCTATGCCATAGTCGACAAAATTCTGGGTTCAAGCCGAACGCCCCATTTGACGCTTCATGATATCGATGCCAACAAACCCGGGGGGTCGATCAAAATCAGGGTAAAAACGTTCGCGTACACTCTTGAGCAATATCGACAAACGTTAATCTATCGAAAGGAGCTAACCGCATGAGTGCATTATGTAAGCCGTCCGGTTCTATCGACACGACGGAACACTCTTTGGAAAAAATTTCTCACTGGCGGGAGGAGGTGCGCTATTCGTTCACCATGGATGAAAAAAGCGACGTAACGGTTTTGTTTGGAGGATTTACGATTCTTCAGGACAGGCTGATTGCTGACGCACTACAGTCGTTGGGAGAAAATTACGTGGCATTGCCAAATCCTGATTTTGAATCGTTCCAGATGGGGAAAATGTATGGGAACCGAGGACAGTGCAATCCAACCTATTTTACGGTCGGAAATCTGGTCAAGTATCTTCAGAAATTACGTGATGAACAGGGAATGGATACCGAGAAGATCGTAAAAAAATATCTGTTTGTAACGGCGGGAGGATGTGGTCCATGCCGATTCGGAATGTATATTACCGAGTATCGCAAAGCGCTTCGAGATGCCGGATTCGAAGGGTTCAGAATCATGAGTTTCGATCAAGGAAAAGGGATATATCAAGCCGTCGATGAACCTTTCGCAATGAATTTTTCCCCAAAATTTTTTATTACGTTAATCAAAGCGATTGTCATCGGGGATATTATCAACAATCTCGGTTACAAAATGCGTCCTTATGAAGTTGTCAAGGGAGATACGGACAATGCGATAGAAACATGCCGAACCATTATGGCTGAAGCTTTTATGAAAAAGAAAAATCTTGTTCTGGCGATGCGTCGCTGTCGGCATGAACTTGATAAAGTGGCTTTGGAACGGTTACAGCCGAAAGCGAAAGTGATGATCATAGGGGAATTCTGGGCTTCGATGACGCAGAGTGATGGAAATTACAATCTCCATCGCTTTTTGGAAGAAGAAGGGGTCGAATGTGTTGCCCAGCCTGTCTATAATCGCTTGTATATGAACATCTGGGAAGCAGAACAAGAGCTGATGGCGAACCAATCTTTTTCTAAAGAAGGTCAACCAAAGCTTGATTTTAGTTTGTTCAAAAGCAAAGTGGCAATTCTAGGTGCAAAAGCGGCTTTGAGCGCGCATATAAAACTATACGCCAAGGCAATTGGTTTGAGTGATTACAAAATTCCGGATATCGATATGTTGGCACGTATGAGCAAACGCTACTATCCTACCGAATCGAACGGGGGAGAAGGGCATCTGGAAGTCGCTCACTTAATCGAAGCTTCCGAGCAAAATCTGGCTCATCTCGTCTTGTCGGTGAAACCTTTTGGTTGTATGCCCTCATCGTGTGTTTCAGACGGTATCCAGTCATTGGTTGCCAGTCGTTTTCCTTCTATTGGTTTTTTGAGTGTTGAGACATCGGGAGAAGGAGCAGCAAATTTTTATTCGCGCGTCCAGATGGCACTTTATAAAGCGAAACAGGCGGCGAAAGACGAGTTTGACACGATTGTGATTCCGAAAAAGACGCCACAGCATATCTATCGTTTTTGGTATCAACCGAAAACAAATAAAGCGGGAACGGCAGCTTCTTTAATCGCAAGCGTATAAACATTTAGAAAAAGTTAATATAGAAATGGCTATCATTTCTATATGTCTAAACATTTAGGAATATTATTATGAAAGCCAATTACACCGACGTTCTACCTTTTGAATGGAAACACATGTCCGATATTTTTACCGCGCTAGGCGATGAGCACCGCCAGCGGATGTTACTTCTGTTTGAGCCGGGTGAGCGACTCACGGCCGGGCAGATTTCCGATGCCTCTACACTGGCGCGCACCACCGTATCGCACCATCTCAAAATTCTTCGTCAGGCTAATGTTCTGCTCAGCGAGAAAAAAGGGAAAGAGGTGTGGTTTTGGATTAACAAGCCGCTGCTCGAAGAGACGTTTGCCCATGTTTTAAATTACGTTCGAGGGGAAACCCATGATTAAATTGTTGCTGCGTATGATCGCTCGCCTATTATTTCGTGTAAAAGTGGTCGGAGAGTTTCAGCGCGAAGAAAACCACACGGTCATCATCGCCAATCATCAATCGTTTTTGGACGGATTGATTTTAGGACTCTTTCTTCCGGTTCAACCGGTGTTTGTCGTCAATACCGAAATCGCCAAACGCCCGCTCGTTCGGATGTTCTTATCCCTCGGCGAATATCTCGTCGTCGATCCTGCCAATCCGATGGCGGTTAAACAGATTATTCGCCTCGTCGAGAGCGGTCGCCCTGTCGTTATCTTCCCTGAGGGGCGGATTACGACGACGGGGAGTTTGATGAAAATCTATGAGGGCTCTGCATTTGTTACCCTTAAAACCGCAGCGACGATCCATCCGATCATCATCGAGGGGGCGACGTTCAGTACCCTTTCGCGCATGGGGAGCGATCATCCGACCCGCTGGTTTCCTCAAATCACTCTCACTTACTGTACTCCGACAAAACTGACCATAACAGAGGGGGGGAGTGCTCATCAAAGACGTACCAAATCGGGTGAGGCGATGCGGACGCTGCTGCAAAAGTGTCTTTTCGAATCCCGTCGGCCGAGTACGCTGCACGGAACATTTTTTGATGCCGTTGATATGTATGGGAGCTCTCGCAAAATCGTTGAAGATACTAAGCAGATCGAATACACCTATCGCCAACTGCTCACGATGACGTTGGGAATGGGACGATTGATGGGGCGTCACAGTAGCTCCGGGGAGACGGTCGGAGTTTTGATGCCGACTGCGGTGCCGACCTTGGCATTGATTTTGGGCCTCAGTTCTATAGGGCGCGTTCCTGCAATGCTCAATTTTACTGCCGGTGTGGATGGTTTGCAGAGTGCGTGTGAGGGAGCCGTGATTAAAACCATCGTTTCCTCAAAAGCATTTGTGGAGCAAGCCAAACTCGAACCCAAGCTGAGTGCATTACACGGTGTCACCATCCTCTATCTCGAAGAGCTTAAAGAGGAGATGACGCTACGTGATAAACTCTGGCTGATGGGGTATGCGCGCTATTTCCCGCGAGCCGTCAGTGTCGAATCCGACCCGGCGTCGCCTGCCGTTGTCCTCTTTACCTCCGGGTCTGAGGGAAAACCCAAAGGGGTCGTTCTCTCGCATGACGCTATTTTGGCGAACATCGCCCAGATCCGTGCCATCGTTGATTTCTCCACCGAGGACAAAGTGCTTAATGCGCTGCCTATTTTCCACTCGTTTGGACTTACCGCCGGGACGCTGTTGCCGATTTTGGGCGGGATACGTCTTTTCTTGTATCCATCGCCGCTGCATTATCGGGTTATCCCTGAGATTGCGTATGACCGATCGTGTACGATTTTGTTCGGGACGGGGACGTTTTTAAACAATTACGGCAAACATGCCCATCCGTACGATTTTTACCGCTTGCGCTACGTCGTGGCAGGGGCGGAAAAACTATCGGAGAGCGTGCGAGATTTGTGGTTTGAGAAATTCGGGATACGGATTTTTGAAGGGTACGGAGCGACCGAAACGGCTCCCGTTATCGCCGTCAATACCCCTATGGCATACCGAAGCGGCAGTGTCGGGCAGGTATTGCCGGGGATTGAGACGAAAGTGATCCCTGTTCCGGGGATCGATGCAGGAGGGATTTTACACGTCAGAGGAGCCAATGTTATGAACGGCTATCTGCGCTCCGAGCGTCCGGGGTTTCTCGAAAAACCGGCTTCCGATGCGGGTGAGGGATGGTATGACACGGGCGATATCGTCACCATCGATGAGGAAGGCTTTATCCGAATTTCAGGCCGGGTAAAACGGTTTGCCAAAATAGCGGGAGAGATGATCTCGCTGGAGTCGGTCGAAAAACTGGCACTGATTACGTCGCCGAGTTTTTTACATGCGGTCTCTTCTCGGAGCGATGAGTCCAGAGGGGAGATGATCGTTTTGTTTACCACCGATAAAGAGATGGGGCGTGATGCCTTGCAGCAGAATGCGAGAGTCCAAGGGTATCCGGAAATCGCCGTTCCGCGCAAGATCGTCATTGTTGATGCGATTCCGGTACTCGGAACCGGCAAAACCGATTATGTCACCCTCAAAACCATGGCAAGCGAGATCGTATGAGCAGTCCACTCTACCTTCTCAAAACGCACCGCTTTGCTCCGCTGTTCGGAACGCAGTTTTTAGGGGCGTTTAATGATAACCTCTTTAAAAACACCCTCGCCGTACTCCTCACTTTTCAGGCTGCAGAGTGGACATCAATCTCTTCTGCCCTTATTGCTCCGCTGATCGGAGCGGTCTTTATTTTGCCGTTTTTCCTTTTTTCGGGGTTGGCGGGGGTGTTAGCCGATAAATTCGACAAAGCGCGTCTCGCCCGGTTCGTCAAAGTGTGGGAGATATTTTTAATGGTGATTGCTACGACGGGATTTGCAACCCATTCATTTACAACCCTTATGCTCGTTATATTCGGGATGGGGATGCACTCGACGCTGTTCGGTCCGATCAAATACTCGATCATCCCTCAGCATATGGGGGAAAATGAGCTGGTGAGCGCTAATGCCCTCGTCGAATCGGGAACGTTTGCCGCTATCTTACTGGGAACGCTGATCGGGGGCATGTTATCGGGTATCCCTAACGGCGGAGTGATCGCCGGAGTTGCCTCGATTGTAGTTGCTGTCATCGGGTACGGCTTCAGCCGCTATATCCCCACGGCTCCTTCTCTTTCCCCCGAAATGGCATTTTCAATCAACATCTTTTCTCAAACGCTCAACTCTGTCCGGTTGGCATACCAAAACCGGATCGTCTTTCTCGCAATTCTCGCCATTTCGTGGTTTTGGCTTTATGGGGCGCTGCTGCTCTCTCAGTTTCCTTCCTTCGTACAGAGTGTATTGATGGGAGATGAGACGACGGTGACGATTCTGCTAAGTCTCTTTACTGTAGGCATCGGAGCGGGTTCCATCCTCTGCGAACGCCTCAGTCATCATAATATCCGTGTCTCTCTTGTCGTCGTCGGTGCGATCGGAATGGGGATTTTTGGAATCGATTTTGCCCTCACCGCACAACATTTTACCTCGGCTGGAACGCTTTATTCGAATACTCAGTTTTTTCATATTCTCTTTGATTTGACCCTCGTAGGGGTGTTTGGAGGACTCTTCAGTGTCCCTCTGTATGCGATTATGCAGGGACGAAGCGAGGCACACTCACGTTCCCGTATCATCGCCGCCAACAATGTCCTCAATGCCCTTTTTATGGTCTCCGGAGCAGTTGTAACGATGGTACTATTGGGTGATGGCTGGAGTATTCCTGATATTTTTCTCCTCACCGCTATCGCCACTTTGCTCGTTGCAGGAATCATCGCGCGAATAATCCATACAAAGGCACATCATGAATCGTAGAACCCTGATCCTCTCGCTTATTTTAGCAATGTTTAGTTTTTTGCACGCCGAATCGGATTTGGCACAAGTGGTCAACACCGCACGTCAAAACGATGCGGTTGCGGTAGAGAACCTGATTCACCGTTCCCTCGATCTGCGTGAAAAGATTCTCCCGTTTATGGGCGAAGCGGAGACATCGATCAAAGCACATCAAGGGGCTCTTCCTTCGACCCTTTCGGTGAAAATAGCCAAATCAATTCACGAGGCCGATGCCGTTCGAACCAGTTTGTTTCCTTATGCTCTGCGTTACCGCAATGCCCTTTATCGCACCGATGCATCGTTGGGAGATCGTGACCGGATCGAATCGATCGTGATTTCGATGGCGGCGGCTCTAACTCTTTATGACAATTCCCATTTCATGGAAGAGCATTTTCACGATAAAAGCGAACTCCGTGCAAAACTCAATGAAGCCTATCCCGAATACGGCGTGGACGAGAACTTTTATAAAGATTCACTCATGCGCGCCAATGCCCTGACCTATCGCTCCACGATGCTCGATGCTATCCGTTTTTTCGAGGATAATCGCAAAACAATCGCACTCTATATCGCGCAGGGTGATCCTTCGATCCGCTATTTGTACGATTACATCGACCACTCACCGATGCGTGCGACGTTGGGGGGAGACAATGCGTTTAAAGAGATTGCCGATCAGGTTGGCGTTCTCCTCACCCGAACTGCCGGTCTGCCTCTCACAACCGTTGAAAAACTCAAATTCAATTTCTCAAAAGTACTGGGCAATACGATGGGGATGGTGCGATGGCGCAGCGGAAAACTGCGCAAGGACAAAGCATTTTTGAGCGAATTTTCGACACATCTCAAACCCGGAGACGTATTGTTGGAGAAAACTCCGTTCGCCCTGACGGACAAAACGATCCCCGGACATTTCGGTCATGCGGCGCTCTACATCGGAACCTATGAGCAGCTTCGTGATCTGGGTGCACTCAATGAGCCGTTCGTTAAACGCCATCTCGATGAGATCAAAGAAGGGAAAGTGATCCTCGAAGCCTTGCGCGAAGGGGTAGTCCTTAACAGTGTCGAGCATTTTATGAACATCGATGATGTTGCAGTGCTCCGTCCGAGTCATTTGAGTACCGATGAGATACGCAGTTCAATGGATCTGGCACTCAGCAACTACGGTAAAAAATACGATTTTGATTTCAACGTCAACACTACAGAGACGATAGTCTGTTCCGAACTCGTCTATGTTGCCTACCCGCAGATCGATTTTATGACAAAAAAAGTATTGACGAGCTTTACGATCTCACCGGACGATATCGCCAAAATGGCTTCCGGAAATGCCGATGCACCGCTGGAGCTCACTTTTTTCGCGCATGATGGTAAAAAGGTGTACGCCAAAGGGGAAAATGATGAAGGGGAGAAACTCTATCAAACCTTAGTGGGAATTGACAAAAAGTATCGTTAATCCCCTTTTTGGAACCGATCGATTCGAAACTGTGCCAAAGGATGGTCGGCGAGATAGCGCATGACGGTAGTGTTACTTTCGTTTGTATCCTGAACTAGACGGGTCATGATAGTGGCAAAATATTTATGCTCGATGTGATAGCGGCTCATCATCTCGTAGGCGTAATCGTCCGCTTCAAGCTCCATATTCCGTGAATAGCTGCTCTCTACCAGCATGGTCGGCAGCAGTGCAAAGGCGGAGCTGGCTGTAGTTACGTCGCCGGTAATCGAACTGAGCAAAAGATAAAAAGCGGTATCTTGCAATACCGTTTGCAAGGCATGGCGTTTTTGGACATGGCCGAGTTCATGGAAGAAAATACTTAGCAGCTCTTTGTCGTCTTTTGCCATTGCGATCAGATCGTCCGTAAAAACGATGGAACCATCGGGAAGGGCAAATGCATTGGCTCCCACTTTTCCTCCGGATCGAAATAGTATGTGTACCTTCGGCCATTCCTGCGCGGTATTAACATAATGCAAAAAATAGCGTCGCAGGGTATCCTGCCGCGCTTTGGGAATGGCAGAGGGTTTCAGCAGGGTCTTGTCGAGCGTGGACAAGGTGCTGGCATCGAGTCGATAGACCATAGCAGCCGGAAGTTTTTGTGCCGTCTCTTTTGCAAGTACTGGTAAGATGAATACGATAAAAAGATAGGAAAAGAGTCCTGTGATCGCAATGGCGGCCAACAGATAGCGAAATTTGGATTCCAAAAAATGGAGCAGACTACCCGTACGGTCACGTCCCATACGTTTTAGCAGGGCATCGATCGCATCATTCTCCTGTGTTTCACATACGCGGTTGTCGGGAAGATAGATCGATCGCGGCATATTTCCAAGACGGGGCGAAAAAGTGACTGCCGCGAGATCGTACGCATCTTTGCCCTGATCACTTTCGACAAAAAGTGTCGTCTCATCAAAGCGCAGAGCAGCTTCTACTCTGGATGAGCTGTAAGAATCGTAAATCCAGGCGTGCATCAAAATCCGACATCGACGTCTAAAAAGTCGCTGAACTCTTCGCCGACGGCTTTGACCTGTTCGTTCTGTGCGGCGATATGGGAGTCGAGATTGAGGGCATAGACACTCATACAGCTGAGTTTGTATTTGACGGCGCGTACTTTTGCCCAAGGGATGAAAATCCCGAGTGTCAGAAAGATAAATATCGTATTGGTGAGATAGATCCACATCAATCTCCAATAACTGATCTGCGATGAAAAGCGCATATAGTTGAGTTTGAGATTATTGAATATATAATTGGTCAGTCGGGTGTTGATGTAAGTCATAACCACCAGAGAAAAGAGTATGATAACGCCATAAACTATGGCGATAAAAACAAGTGCAAGTGCTATTGTTTTAGGATCTTTTTTGACATCGCCCTTAGGCTGAGTCGGTGCCGGCTGCTGTGCCTGCTGAGGTGTTGGTTGCGGCATATTTTCTATCTGAATCGATTGCGGCTCAACATAGCGGAGTTGATGGGTCTGCTGTTCTAATTTTTGTGTAAACCCTTTTTTAAATCCTTCAACAAAATTTCGGGTATGTTGCGTGCCGACTAAAAACCCCAACAGAACAAAAAAGAGGATGATTCCGAGCAATGCCTTGTAGTAGGTAAAAAAGAACTCTTTGCTCCCGCCGTTAAACGAAAAAGCGCTCTTTCCGTAATGGGTACGGTTGGCGAAATAGTGTTTTTGTTTGTATGCCGCATACGGATAAGCAAGCCACAGAGTAAACATCGAGGCGATAGGAAGTATCACATACAGCCCGAACATTTCGCCAACATCCCCTTTGAAATCGAAACGGATCTGGCGATAACTGGAGTTTCGCATATTAAACTGCGTCGCTTTTAAAATCAGCCACGGCAAGGCAGCAAAAATACCCAAAAACAGTATTCCGGCTATTGCGGGAGCAGCACCGGAGAGTACATTATAGAGAATAAAGAGCCCCACTACAAGCAGTCGCCCTTTGAGTATCTGCATCGGCAATGCGTGGTACTCGAAACTGCTTTGCGCCAATAGCGTATTTCCGTAAAAGTACCGTTTGTTACGTACTTTCGCCCAGGCTGAATAGATACCCAGTGTTAGGATACTGAGAGCCAGATTGACAAAATATATTTTGGCATATTCGGTTCCCGTTCCTGTAAAAATGATGGGCTGTTTTATCTGATGCCCTCCTGGAAGTGCTGCTGAAACAGCTGTATTACCGTTTTCTGTACTCACTCTGTTCTGCCTCACTTACTACAGGAATAGTTTTTTGATGTTTAATATAATAGTTTATATTATTGCATAACATTTAATAATTAGCAAGATTTTCTATAGGTTATTTGTGACATTGCAGGTAAAATAATAGGTTATGACTTGGAGTTTTGAAAAAGAATGAAAAAAATAGGGACACTGCTATGAAATGGGAAGATTTAAAGCGAAGTACGAATGTCGAAGATTTACGCTCTCAAGGCTCCGGAGGACGGATGAATTTCGGTAGCGGAAGAGGGGCAAATCTGCTTATCCCGATCATACGATTTTTGATGGGAACCAATATCGGGCGGATCGTTTTAGTCATAGGGATTGTTGCGTATTTTATGGGATACAATCCTCTCTCGCTGCTCGATACGCAAAGCCAAACACGCTCTAACACGGCTGTTAGTCAATCGGACGATGACCGCAGTGCACAGTTTGTAGCCGCTGTTTTAGGGCAAACAGAAGAGGTTTGGACGAAGTTGTTTGAGCAAAAAGGGCTAACCTATCCCAAACCGAAGTTAGTATTGTTTCGCGGAAGTGTGAAAAGCGGCTGCGGATATGCCGATGCCCAGGTCGGACCGTTTTATTGTCCGGTGGATCAAAAAGTGTATTTGGATCTGAGCTTTTTCGATGAGCTGGCCCAGCGCCATAACGCCCCCGGTGATTTCGCTCAGGCGTATGTGATCGCTCATGAGATCGGACACCATGTCCAAAATCAGCTCGGTACATTGGACAAAGCACACAGTGCTCAAGAGCGATCCAGTAAGGCCAAAGGGAATGCCGTACAGGTAAAAGTGGAGCTTCAAGCAGACTGCTACGCCGGAGTCTGGGCATACCACACCCAAAAAGAGAGAGCGGTACTCGAAGAGGGGGATATCGAGGAAGCACTCAACGCCGCCAGTCAGATCGGTGATGACACTCTCCAAAAACAATCACAGGGATATGTCGTCCCCGATGCGTTTACCCACGGAACCTCGGCACAGCGGATGGAGTGGTTTAAAAGAGGGTTTGATAAAGGAACGTTGGAAGCGTGTAATACGGGGGTGTAACCCCCTAGAAAGAGGTTATTTTATCGTTGCAGGGTCGGTAATATATCCCGTAATCGCTGAAGCGGCTGCTACGGCAGAGTTTGCCAAATAGACTTTTGATGAGCGTGAACCCATGCGTCCGACGAAGTTACGGTTGGTTGTCGCAATGGCGACTTCGTTATCGCCCAAGATTCCCATGTATCCGCCCAAACATGCACCGCAGGTCGGGTTGGAGACGACGCCGCCTGCATCGAT
>NZ_JAQTQR010000058.1 GCF_028712165.1 Sulfuricurvum sp.
TAAGAAATGGGGATTTGGATTACTTGTCACATTTATTATTTGGGCAGGTAGCTATTTAATGAAAAATGCTGATACTATTTTTCATGTTGATAATAATTGCAAAGTAGAAGATAATCAGACCATAAAAGTGTGATTTGTCCTTTTTGAGTGTACAATAACACTGTAAATTCATACAATCGGCATGAGATGACACAAAACGAAATTATCGACATCCTCAAAACCTTAAAGCCTCAGTACCAACAAGACGGGATGATCCTTATTGGTCTTTTCGGCAGTTTTTCACGTGGTGAGGAAAAAGAGGGTAGTGATGTTGACATTGTGTATGAGATCGAAAAAGGGAAAAGTTTTTCGATGTTCAAATATCTAAAATACCTCGCCGATCTGGAAAAATATCTACATCATAAAGTCGATTTGGTCAGAGCCGAAACGATCAAAAGCGATTTGAAACCCTACATTTATAAAGATATGATTTATGTCTAGGGATTGGAAATTTTATCTCAGAGATATTCTCGTCGAATGTCAAAACATTCGAAAATTTACGGCGAATATCACTTTTGAAGCGTTTACAGAGAATACTGAAAAAGTGTATGCAACGGCAAAAGCATTTGAAAATATCGGTGAAGCGGTTAAGCAAATTCCAAAAGAGATACAAGAAGAGTTTAGTGTGGTGCCGTGGAGTGAAATCGCCAAAATGAGAGATGTGTTAACGCACCATTATTTTGGATTGGATGATAAAGTTCTTTGGGATACATTGGGAGAAGATTTTGCTATGTTTGAAGAGGTAGTCGAACAAATAGCGAAAAAATATTTAGATTAAACATGATAGTTTTATTCCCGAAAAATCGGGAAATGAACAAAATTACTTCAATGTAACAGGCGGGAAGTACATATGAGCCAATGAGGCTCCCTCTGCCGCAAAGCGTTTGAAGAATTTATCCATCGGATCTTCTTTATTCCAAACCGGATCCGCAACTTTACTGAGAGCTTCTACCCGTTTTTTGGCATCGAATTCGACTCCGATGCTGTCAATCAATCCTACTTTTTTAGCTTGTAATGCGGTAAAGATATGGGCGTCTGCGTAGTCACTGCTTTTCGTCGGATCGAGTTTGCGTGCGCGTGCGACGTCACCTGTGAACAGGTCATATGTTCCTCCGATTACTTTGTCAAGCTCTGCTCTTTCTGCAGCACTCCATGGACGGTCGAATGTTCCGACTTGTTTGTAGGCTCCGGCATGGACGACTTGGGTTTTTACCCCCACTTTTTCCATCAGTCCCGATATATCCGCACCCTCCATGATGACACCGATGGAACCGATCATACTGCCGGGATTGGCAACGATTTCATTTCCCCAAATACCGGAATAGTAACCGCCGCTGGCCATGATACCCGCCGCATAGACAACTGTGGGTTTAGTCTCGGCGAGACGCTTGATCGCATACGCAATTTCAACCGATGGAGCTACCGCCCCGCCGGGAGAGTCGATACTGAACAATACCCCTTTGATAGATTTGTCCTCACGTGCTTCATCGATTTGTTGAACGATGGTGGTCGCATCTAAAATCGGCCCCTTTAGGGAGATTTTTTGGAGATTATGGGGGGATATCCCATCTTCACCTGAGGGGAGAATGAGCCACAGTACGAACAGTACTAAGAGGGTTGCTTTAAAATGTGCTTGGATAAATTTAAGTCCTGTCGCGAGGCATGAGCCGATTTTTTTGATGATTTCCATCATTTGATTTTTTCCCCTTGGATATAAATGGATTCAATAATGTGCGGATGATTAATGAGATGAATCGGTAGTTGATCGTTAATCGGATAATCGATTCGCATAACAAGAATATCGGCATCGTACGTGGGTGCGATTGTACCACAATTGAGTCTTAATGCTTTGGCCGCATGGTCGGTGACACTATGCCATAAGTTTATTGCTAAAGAGAGAAGATCGAGATGTGCATGCAAAAACAGCGCTATTTTCATCTCTTCAAACAAGTCCAAGGTGTAGTTAGAACTTAATCCGTCGGTACCGCATAGCCATGGGATTGAATGTACATCAAGGCGCTGCAAATCGAGTGTTCCGTTACCCAGGAGTCGATTGGAGATCGGGCAATGGATAATACTGTGCCCTCCCGCTTTGATAGCAGAGAGCTCATTTTCATTTGCTTGAATCGCATGGGTAAAGAGAGTGGGAATCTCACTGAAATAGCTCACAAATTCTTCGGCGGTATTGGCAGCTTGGGTTTGTTTTAAAAAGTTTTGGAAAAAGGGTTGGAAGGCTCCGCTGTTGTTGTCGAGCCATTCGCGTTCTGCGAGGCTCTCCATGAAATGAGCACTAACCCGTAGCTCTTTTTCTTGTGCGTATTTGAGCGCTTTTTTGATCAAAATTCTATGAACAGAGTAGGGAGAGTGGATGGCGACAGAGGGATAAAATCCTTCGCGTTCGATCTCCTGCGAACTAAAGAGACGTTCTTGAAAATCGGCATACAATGCATCTGCCATTTTGGGGTCAGAGCCGATAAGTTCATTAAAATAGACCACTTTTTGGGATGCCTTGCGGCACGCTTCCAAATCAAATCCGTATGAACTCACCGCTCCGAATGCGGTGATACCGTTGGAAAGCATCGTTTCGATAGCACGCGTTGTACACGTATCATCGCATTCGTTGATCAGTTCATCTCTCGATGCGATAACGCTGGAGAGCCATGGCATAAATTCGCCATAGGTGAGCGTTGAACGGTTGGCGCTAAATTCCAAATGGACATGAGAATTTATCAGTCCCGGAACCAAAACCGATCCTTTCCCTAACTCGGTACACTGTGTTCCGAAACGGGAACGTAAATCGTCGTTCGGAGCTACTTCAAGAATCGTTTTATCAAACACGATACCGTGATCTCGGAGAATCGTTCCGTTGGTAAAAATTGCGTCACTGAGAAGTATTTGCACTTCATCCCTTTAATCAAATATTCAAAAAAGAAAGTATAGCAGAAGCGTATAAATGCTCCTTCAAACACGCCGGAATCTGTTAGAACTTGAAGCGATTTAGTTGCTTATAATATAGAACCTCTTATAATCTACCCTTAAAACAGAAATCAAGGTTTAATCAATGAAAATAGTAGTAATCCAAGGGCCAAACCTCAATATGTTGGGTGTTCGAGAACAACAAGTATACGGACCGATGCGTTTAGAGCAGATTCATGCTCAAATGAAAGACGTCGCAACGCAAAACGGCGTTGAAATCGAGTTTTACCAAAGCAATCTTGAGGGAGAAATCGTTGACCGTATCCAAGAGTGTTACGGCGATGCGCACGGGATTATTATCAATCCGGCGGCTTATACTCACACCTCTATCGCGATTCGCGATGCAATCAGTGCTGTGAATATTCCGACAATCGAAGTCCATATCAGCAATATTTATCGTCGTGAAGAATTCCGTCAAAAAAGTATGACGGCTCCAGTATGTACCTCTTCTATCGTCGGGTTTGGTCCGTTCGGTTACCATTTGGCAATGATAGGGATGATGCAAATCCTCAGTGAGATCAATGCAATGCTTCAAGCACAGCAAGGTCAAGGTACGACTGAAGAGTAAATCATGCCGTTATGCCGTATACTCGATGAGAATCATAGGGTTTACATCGATCGGTATTTTCCTGCATCACGTAGGAAAGCTCCCGGATTCCGATATCGTGTTGTTTTGGGTGTAGGCGGCAACATCGGTGACACACGCCGTCGGATGAACCATTTGTGGGTTTATCTGGGGAGACTGCCGCAGATATGCAGAATCCGAAGCGGTGTGATACTTCGCAATCCCCCTTTCGGATTTACGGAACAACAAGATTTTGACAATACGGTTATTGAAATCGGAACATCTTTAGAGCCTAAAGCACTTTTGCGGCTGATTTGGCGGATAGAGAAACGTTTTGGGCGTCGGCGCAGTTTTGCGAATGCGCCGAGAACGTTGGACTTGGATATACTATTCTTTGAGAATCGATCAGTGAATACGGCGGAGTTGAGTATTCCTCACCTTCATTGGAAGGAACGCATCAGCGTGACGATTCCGCTTGGAAGTTTGGCTCATCGGAACATACGGAGAAAATATGAAAATTTTGACATTTAGCGGTGCCACTCCAGCCGAAGCGCTTAAAAAAGCACAATTGGAAGTCGGCGAAGAGGCGATGTTGATTGAAACGCGCGAGGTACAAAAAAAATCGCTCGGTAAAAGTGCTTTATATGAGATAGTCGTCGGTGTTGAAGAAAATTCTTTTCCCAAACCCAGAGCAAAAGTCGAAGAGCCGTTGATGAAACAGCGCCCGCTGGCTCAAAAAAGCAGTGATGTTCTTTATAATATCTCCGAAGCAGCCAAACAAATCTCTAAGATTGCCGAAGTGACCGAGGAAGAGCGTACTCCGGCTCAGATGCCGGTACGGGAGAGTGAAGATCTCAAGCGTATTAAAGAGGAGATCGAAAAACTCGGCGACAAAGTCAAACTGATTCAGAATATGTTCTGGTCTGAAAAAGCACCCAAAATTCAGGCGGCGATTCCTCCTGAATTTGCCGAAATTTACCGACTTGCTCAACAAAGCGGGATGGATCAAGACCATCTTGACGAGATTATGCAGCTGACATTGGAGCATATGCCCTCTAAAATGCGTGAAAGTTCTGCTACGGTTAAACGTTATTTTCAAGTACTGATGCGTAAAATGATTCCCGTTCGTCTCGAAACTCCCCCTAAAAACGGAGCTAAAAAAGTCATTATGCTTGTCGGTCCTACGGGGGTCGGCAAGACAACTTCTATTGCCAAACTGGCTGCGCGTTTTTCTTATTTGTTGGAGAAAAAATACAAGGTAGGTCTGGTTGTGCTCGATACGTACCGCATCGGAGCGGTTGAACAGCTGATGCAATACGCTCGGATGATGAAACTCGGGATTGAGACGGTGGTTGATCCCCCTGAGTTTTCGAGTGCACTGAATGCATTGCGTTATTCAGATTATATTTTGATCGATACCATGGGGTCTTCTCCGTACGACAAAGGGAAGATCGAAAAGATTTATGAATGTCTGCGCGGTAACGATACCGATTACAGTGTTGATGTGGTCTTGGTAATGCCAAGCTCGATCAAATATGAAGATCTCAAAGCGACATACGAGAATTTTGCCCCGCTCGGGATTGACACGATGATGTTTACCAAGCTGGATGAAACCAGAGGCTTTGGCAACATTTTTTCACTTGTATATGAGACCAAAGTACCGATTAGTTACTTTTCAGTAGGACAGGAAGTTCCCGAAGATTTAGTGGTGGCAACGAGCGATTTCTTGGTCGAATGCCTGATGAACGGATTTTCCAGAGGTGAGAACACATGAATCATCAAGCCGCTAAACTCGAAGCGTTAGTTAACCAGAATCGAAATACGGCAGCAAAAAAGACACGTTTTATAGCGATTACCAGCGGTAAAGGCGGTGTCGGAAAAAGCACGATAAGCTCAAATATGGCACATGTAATGGCAAAGTATGGACTAAAAGTGGGAATTTTCGATGCGGATATCGGCCTTGCCAATCTGGATGTAATGTTCAATGTCAAAATCCAAAAAAATATTTTACATGTACTCAAGGGAGAAGCGACGGTCAATGAGATATTGGTTCCGATCGAGAAAAATCTCGTCCTGATCCCCGGTGAGAGCGGAGAAGAGATATTTAAATACGCCTCCGGCGGATTGTTTGAGCGATTTATGGATCAAGCTTCCGTATTGGATGATTTGGACGTGATGCTGATCGATACGGGTGCCGGCATCGGGGAACATATTCAGCTCTTTTTACGAGCCTGTGATGATGTGATCGTAGTTACGGTTCCCGATCCGGCCGCCATTACCGATGCATACGCCACGATTAAAGTGACCGCTAGGTTGCGCGATGAAATTAATGTTATAATGAATCAGGTTCGCTCATCCAAAGAGGCGGAAGGATTATTTGAAAAAATCCATAAAGTGGCACAAGCCAATATCGGGGGCGGATTAAAGCTCAACTATCTGGGGCAAATTTCGAATGATGCTAAAATCGCTAACAGTGTCAAAAAAAGGGCTCTTTTCAGTCGGGACTATCCGAGCGCTACGCCGACTATTGAATTAGAACAGATTGTTAAGCGAATCGCAAAAAAATTGGAACGAAATGTGCTAGTAGATCCCAAAGAGAGTGGTCTTGGAGGCTTGTTTAAGCGCCTTATGGAGCACTTTTAATTTTATAAGGTGCGCCAATGCGAGGTTCGAATTTTGTCTCTTTTCTGACGGTACAGGGTTTTTTTATCGGTATTGTTTTTGGGATTCTAAAGTCGACATCTCCGGAGAGTTTTTTAGGATTTGTGATCCTGATCAGCACATTTTTTTATCTTTTTGCCCATTTGTGTGTCGGCTTTTTCTTCCAAACACTGGGAGTCAAATCTCATCCGTTTCCTAAAAACTCCCATGAACACAATTTGGACTTTTTCGTACGTGAGATCAATAAACGAGAGCAATTTATCGATGCGTTTTATACCCATAAAGCGGATTTGTTAGATGAAAACAGTGGACGGGGGCAGGGATGAGCGGCGCGAATGTTTACACACAGGAATTAAAACACCGTGAAGATCAGCTTGCAATTCAGTACCTCCCTGCGGTCAAAGCAATGTCGTTTCGCCTCAAAGAGCGCCTTCCAAGTTCAATCGATTATATGGATTTGAGTGCGATAGGGACTGAAGAATTGGTAAAGTTGGCACGTCGTTACGATGAGACGCAGAATGACTCATTTTGGGGATATGCAAAGACCCGTGTGTACGGGGCAATGCTTGATTACCTGCGTTCGTTGGATCTGGTCAGCCGTTCCAGCCGCCGTTTGATCAAAGAGATCGACAGCGCTATTGAACTTTATATGAGCGATCACGATGATGAGCCCAGTGATGCAGAACTGTCGGTAATATTAGGGATTGATTTGGAAAAAATTCATGAAGCGCGAATCGCTTCGGATATTTATACGGTTTTACCGTTAGATGATCAGCTTGGAACCCCCGAAGAGGGAGGAATGCTTGAGCGAATAGAGCATGAAGACCTTATAGAAGCGATTAAAAATGTTTTATCCGGATTTGAGGAACGTGAGCAGATAATCATCCAACTCTATTATTTTGAAGAGTTGACACTCAAAGAGATCAGTGAAATAGTAAACATCACCGAATCGCGGATTTCACAGATTCATAAATCGGTCATACGGCGCATTAAAGATGCGGTAGGGGGAAGATAATGGCAGATATTTTATCGCAAGAAGAGATTGATGCCCTTCTCGATGTTGTGGATGATGAGGGCGATGGTGCATTAGAATCGGCTGACGATTCCATTTTTTCTCAGCGTCAAATTACCCTGTATGATTTTAAACGTCCCAATCGTGTTTCCAAAGAGCAGCTTCGGGCCTTCCGTGGTATCCACGATAAAATGGCACGTTCAATCGCATCCCAGATCTCTGCAATCATGCGCTCCATTGTAGAGATACAGCTTCACTCGGTCGATCAGATGACCTATGGGGAATTTTTGATGTCGCTCCCCAATCCAACCAGTTTTAACGTTTTTTCGATGAAGCCGCTGGAGGGGAATGGGGTTTTAGAGATAAATCCTTCCATCGCATTCCCGATGCTGGATCGTATTTTAGGGGGGAAGGGTGAACCTTTCGAAGCGAATCGGGAATTTTCCGATATTGAGCTCTCCTTGTTTGAGACAATTCTACGGGTAATGATGGGGACGCTTCGTGAAGCATGGGCACCCGTTACCGATTTGTATCCTCAAGTCGAATCCAAAGAATCCAGTCCGAACGTTGTTCAAATCGTTGCCCAAAATGAGATTGTCGTTATGGTCGTTATGGAGATCATTATCGGTCACAGTTCGGGGATGATGAATATTTGTTATCCGGTTATCGCACTTGAGCCGGTATTGCCGAAACTTGCAAGCCGTGATTTGATGCTGAATGAAACCAACTCCAAAAAAAGCCGCAATCAAGAACTTCAGGTTCTTTTGGGAGGCGCGCACGTCAATGTTGAAGTTAACCTTGGTGAAGCCGAATTAACGCTGCATGAGTTGCTGGAATTGGGTGAGGGAGATATAATACGGCTTAATATTCCTGCCGATGACGTCGTGCATGTCAGTGTAGACGGGAAAAACCGTTTTGTCGGTCAGATGGGATTACGCCGATTTAGAAAATCGATTCAGATCAGCTCCCTTATCGATACGGAAAAAGATGCCGTCAAACGGGCACTCAAAGAGTTTGAAACCAAGCGTAAAGCACGTATTAGCGGCGTAAAAGATATGATTCGCGGGCCATTAGAAGATGAGGAGGATGAAGATGAGTGATTTTGCCGGAGTATTTGCGAATGAGGCAGTTGCTACAATAGAGGGATTGACGGGTCAAACTCCCACTATCATCCTAAAAGAGGCAGAAGATATCTCTATCGTCTCCAATGTTATTCCGCCCATCTCTTTGATTCATGTCAGTTTCAGCGGGGATGCTGCAGGACGAGGATTGATTATGATGCCTCCGCAATTGGCGACGGCATTGGGCGATATGATGCTCGGCGGCGAAGGGGAAGCACAAGATACAATGTCGGATGAAGATCTTGACGCAGCGAAAGAGATTGTTTCCAACATCGTTGGTGCGATGAGTACGACATTGGGATCTCAAAAAGAACTTCCGAAATTTACGATCAAACCTGAACGTGCCGAATTTATTGCCGAAAATGGGGAAGTGAATCTTGACGCATTTGCCAAAATGTTTGTTTTTTCATTTACACTCGGGACGATAAACTCCCTTATGATGTTTGCAATCGATTCCGGAATCCGAGCTGCTCTAAGCGGCGGTAAAATCTCTGAATCTTCGGCATCGGCACCATCATCAGGAGGATCTATCTTCGATGCTCCTGCAGAGCCTGCTGTAAAACTCGAAGAGAGCGAGATGAAAAATATCGGTCTCATTATGGATGTCAAACTTCCGGTTCGTGTCCGAATCGGAAAGAAAAAGATGCTTTTAAAGGACGTCCTCAGTATGGATATCGGTTCGGTTATCGAACTAAATCAACTTGCAAACGATCCGCTTGATATCTTGGTAGACGATCATGTCATTGCACAGGGAGAAGTGGTCATTGTGGATGGAAATTTCGGTGTCCAAATTACATCCATCGGAACCAAGCGTGATCGTCTGAACAAACTCAAAGGATAGGCATGGCGCGTAGAAATGGGAAAAAAAAAGAGTACCCGAGCAGTCGCTATGTTAAAGATATTAAATCTGCAGATGTATGGAGTGTCTTTAAAATTATCGCCGATTTTGTACAGGGATTTGATGAATTAGGTGACCTCGGTCCTTCGGTAACGATTTTCGGAAGTGCACGTGTGGATGAAAAACATCCCTACTATCAACAGGCGATGCAACTCTCAAGTATGCTCGGAGAACGCGGTTATAACATCATCACCGGTGGTGGACCGGGACTTATGGAAGCAGCCAACCGAGGTGCATATCAACATGAGAATGTGGAATCGATCGGACTTAATATTGAGCTCTCAGCTGAACAGCAGCCGAATCCATATATTACTAAAGGGCGAAGTTTCGACTACTTCTTTTCCCGTAAAGTGATGCTGGTCAAGTATTCTATGGCGTACGTTATTTTTCCGGGAGGATTCGGAACGCTTGATGAGATGTTTGAAGCATTGACTCTCATTCAAACTCGTAAGGTTTGGGGTGTTCGACTCTTCATTATCGGAACGGAATTTTATGCTCCATTGATCCAGTTTATCCGAGATAAATTATTGGGAGAGGGAATGATTGATGAAAAAGATTTGAAACTTTTCATCATGACTGACGATCTGGATTTGGTAGTCAAAGAGATTGAGAAATCGTTGGTGGCACAAATGGCTACACTGGAAAAAGAAGGTTTGAATGATACGAAGTATTACAAAATACTCTCCAGTTATTTTGAAAACAGACCGATTTGTGACGGGAGTGATGCGTAATGGGTAAAAAAGTCTTGATCGGGATGAGTGGCGGTGTGGACTCAACCGTCTCTACACTGCTGCTTAAAGAACAGGGGTATGAAGTGGAGGGGGTTTATATGAAGCTTCATTCCAAACCCGGTTATCATGAAATCCATCAAGCCCGTGCGCAGAAAGCGGCCGATTTTGCCGGAGTAAAACTTCATATTCTCGATCTTCAAGAGCAATTCAACGCAAAAGTGTTTACCCCGTTTATTGAAACCTATAAAGAGGGAAAAACACCTAATCCCTGTGCATTGTGCAACCGTAACATCAAATTCGGTGCGATGGTTACATTCGCTGATTCGATAGGTGCCGATTTCGTTGCCACAGGACATTATATCCGTCATGACGGACAGTATCTTCTTCAGGCGCATGATGATACGAAGGATCAAAGCTATTTCCTGTTTTATATTGACCCTGCACTGGTACCGCGTCTGTTATTCCCGTTGGGTGAACGCCACAAAAGCGATATCAAAGCATTCGCCGCAAGTGTCGAAGGACTCGAATCGTTTGCATCTCAAGGCGAGTCAAGTGAGATTTGTTTTGTTGAAACAACGTATATGGATGTCTTAAAGCCTTATGTCCCTGTCGATCAAGAAGGGGATGTTCTCGATATGGATGGAAAGGTTGTCGGAAAACACAAAGGGTACATGCATTATACGATTGGTAAACGTAAAGGGTTTACTGTTAATGGTGCACATGATCCCCATTTTGTTGTAGAGATTAAACCTGATACCAATCAAATCGTCGTTGGAACACGCGAAGATTTGGAGTGTCACCGTGTCGAGCTGGAGCGGGTCAATATGTTTGATGGGAGAAAAGAGTTTGAATGTGATGTCAAACTTCGTTACCGTACCACGGCAGTTCGCTGTTCGGTTAAAATTGACGGAGATCATGCGGTAGTCGAATTACATGAGCCGGTACTTGGTGTTGCATCGGGACAGGCAGGAGTATTTTATGAGGGCGAAAAACTCCTAGGCGGCGGATGGATTATTTGATAACGTCAATCCCCCCACAATAGCCATCTTATCCCTGATTTGCTGACCTTTAGTGTGCCAAAGGAAAGCGATTAAAACTTCATAGAGCTGTTTGTGTCATTTTCAGCGGGTACGTCCGACTCACCTGCATTTTCAGTTGCGGGCTCGGAAGGATTGGATTCCGTGAACAAATCGGAAATGCTTTGATTCTCTTCTTCATTGACTGTCGGTGTCTCTTCTTTTTTTGGCGGTGTCATCACCTCTTGATATTGAGGGATTACGATACCGCGGCGTTTCATGATTCTGTAGATGATACGTGAGCGGTTTGCAACGTATTTCTGCTTTCCGGTCGCATTGTAGCGGATAGGATTAGGGAGTACCGCCGCCAAATGGGCCGCTTCGAGTCCGGTCAGATTTTTGGCACTTTTATGATAATAATGTCGGGCTGCCGCTTCGATTCCGAAAATGCCGTCTCCCCATTCGGCAACGTTGAGGTAGAGTTCAAGAATTTGCCGTTTTGTGAGGGTATTTTCAATCCGCCATGTCAGGATAGCCTCTTTGATTTTACGGATCGGATTTTTACTCGGCGAGAGGTAGAGGTTTTTAGCAAGCTGTTGGCTTATCGTACTTCCTCCGGCCACAGAACCTTTTTTCAAACTTCGTTCCAATGCCTGTTCCATTCCGTTTACATCAAAGCCATCGTGGTTCCAAAATTTATCGTCTTCTCCGATGAGAACTGCTTTGATAATATTAGGGGAAATCTGAGAAATGGAAACCCATTTTTGGGTGATGTGCATGTCACGGTTTTCAGAAGCCCATTGGTCTTCTCGGTATTCCATAAAGGCGGTAGGAATAGGGTGAATATCGCGTAAATCGGAAACATTCGGATAAACGAGATAGCGTCCGATATCGATAAATCCTCCGATAAGAAGGAAAAGTAAAAATAATTTTAGTTTAGACATAATTAATCCATATTGAGTTTAGGCAGATGCCATTGTTTGTAATACGCTAGGAGACGTAAAAAGATTGCAAATCCTGCAATTCCTGCAATTCCCCATGTGTTTATCATATCAACTTGTACTAATAGCAGCAGTAAAACAGACACGATAATAGCGATGGAACCGTAAAAATCACTGATAAGGACGGAAGGGACTTGGTTTATCATAGTATCTCTCAATACTCCTCCTCCGACTGCTGTGAGAAAGCTCAGTATCATGACACCGAAAAAGTTAAACTCGACTTCGATCGCCAGAAGGGCACCTGTGATACTAAACGCAACGAGTCCGATCGTATCCGAGACGACAAACAGCCATTGGCGTTCCAGCTGTTCACGGCGGTAAAGGCGGAAAGCAAAGGCGAATAAGATAGTTATGATGACGGTCAGTGCCGGGTAGTATTCGTTAAAAGCAAAGGGGGTACGTCCCAAAAGGACATCCCGTACGACTCCGCCGCCGAGCGCAGTAAGCGATGCAGAAATGATCAGACCGAGAAGATCGAGATTATTGCGAACACCTACTAAAAATCCGCTCAAGGCAAAGGCAAAAATTCCGAGAATATCGGCGGCTATGACGACATCAAACATTCGGAGCGCGATAGTTTTCTTTGAAACTCACGTAACGTTTAGCTGAAGCGTAGAGTTCAGCGACTTCTTCGTCAGTTAATTCCCGTACTACTTTTGCAGGGCTTCCCATGATTAGGGAACGGGGAGGAAATATCTTGTTTTTAGTAACAAGCGCACCGGCACCGACGATCGATTCTTTGCCGATTACGGCACCATCGAGGATCGTTGCAGACATCCCGATAAGGCAGGCATCTTCGATTGTACATCCGTGCAGCATGACTCTGTGACCGACCGTAACATCATTCCCTATGATCGTGGGATGGCCATCTGTCATATCATCACGTTTGTGGTGGGTCACATGGACCATGCTCAAATCCTGAATGTTGCTGCGATCGCCGATTTGAATATAGTGGACATCGCCACGAACGACGCATCCGAACCAAATACTCACATCTTCCCCCATCGATACCCGTCCGATGACATCCGCAGAGGGTGCAATCCAGACGCGCTCTTTCATTTCAGGGGTGTAGTTTAGATAATTAGTGATCATTGAAATCCTTGTTTAACTCTCTTTGAATAATCGTGCCGTAAGTTGCTGCACGTAATTAGGAGTCTGTTTTTTGGTCGAACTGTAGAGTTTATTAATTTCGGTTTCAACAATAGAATGAGAATTGATAACAGATGATCCGTCATGCGGCACTTTTACATAGGTGCCGTCATTTTGGAGCTCATATGAGAGATCATTGTCCGAAATTTGTAATTGCAAAATTTGGAGAAGTTTTGCCGATGATTCTTCTCCGGATACCGGTGTCAACAATTCGATACGACGCAAGAGGTTTCTCGGCATCCAATCGGCACTCGATATATAGGTTTGCGGCGTAGAGTGTTTGAAATAAAAAATTCGGGCATGTTCCAAATATTTTCCGATGATAGAAGTGACACGGATGTTGTCACTAATCCCTTCTACTCCCGGACGAAGACAACAGACACCGCGGATAATGAGTTCGATTTGTACTCCGGCCTGAGATGCTTTGTAGAGGGCGCGGATAATGTCCTCATCCACCAATGCATTCATTTTGGCGATAATGACCCCTTCGCTTCCCATTCGTGTTTCGTTATGGATGAGTGAGAGGAGCTTAGGTTTAATCTGTGTCGGCGCCATGTAAAGTTCACCCAGTTTCCCTTTTTTGCTGAATCCGGTCAAAAAGTGGAAAAAGCGGGTCATATCGTAGGTGATGGCATCGTTGCTGGTCATGTAGCTGATATCGGTATAAATGGTCGCGGTTGAGGGATTGTAGTTTCCGGTACCGAGATGGGCGTATTGTTTGAGTTTACCGTCTACACGGCGGGTAATAAGTGCTGCTTTGGCATGAACTTTAAATCCGGTGATTCCGTAGATAACATGCGCACCGGCATTTTCGAGTGCTTTTGCCCATTGCAGATTGTTTTCCTCATCAAAACGTGCCCGGAGTTCTACCATAACGGTGACCTGTTTTCCTGATTCTGCGGCTGCAATCAGCGATTGGACGATGACCGATTTGGAACCTGAACGATACAAAGTCATTCGGATAGAGACGACATCGGGATCTTTCGCTGCCGTCTGGATCAGACGTACGATCGGTTCAAAACTCTCAAAAGGGTGAAAGAGAACGAGGTCTTGTTTATCAAGAATGGTATACAAACTCTCATCCGAATTCAGCGGAGGAAGATTGCGCGGTTTGAAACTCGGACTGGTGAGGTGGGCAAAATCTTTGTTTCCGACCACTTGCCATAGGGCTCCGAGATTGAGATAGGTTTGGAAACGGTAAATATCATCTTTGAAAACATTCGCATGACGGTTGAAAAAATTGAGCAGATCATCGTCGGCATGGTTGCTGAGTTCAAGACGAACGATCTCCCCTTTTTTACGGAGTTTGAGGCCCTCTTCGAGAATCTCCATAAAATCGTCCGCTTCCTCTTCTTCAATCGCGATATCGGCATTTCGGGTGATACGGAAAGCCGAGAATTTAATAAGCTCATAACCGGGGAAAAGATCTTGGATGTGCTCGGATACGATACTTCCGATAGGGATATAGATACGGTTGTCAATATCTACAAAACGAGGCAAAACGCGTGGTATACGGATAATACCGTAGCGCTCGATACTCGGTTCATCTTTATCCCGCAGCTTCACAATTTGCCCAAAGCTGAGGTTATTCAGATGAGGGAAAGGGTGGGTTGCATCGACAGCGATAGGGACGATTACTGGATAGATGTTTTCATGAAAATATTTATCCAAAATTTTACGCTGTTCAGGGGTAGTTTCTTGATACGATTTAAAAAACATCCCCTCTTTTTCAAGATGATGCATGATATCAAGCAAACAGTGTTCAACCACTTTTTGTTCATCGTGCAGGTAGGTGCGTATTTCACGTAATTGATGTAACGGGGTAAACCGGTCTCCTCCCGATACATTGACTCCGGCACTGAACAGTTTTTTTAGCCCGGCAACCCGGATCATATAGAATTCATCGAGGTTGGTTCCGTAAATAGCAAGAAATTTGAGTCGTTCCAAAAGGGGAAGGGATTCGTTCAGCGCTTGTTTTAAAACACGTGTATTAAATTGGAGCCAAGAGAGCTCTCGATTGATATAAAGAATTGGATTTTTTAAATTAGTGGGCATTGTTTCTACCGATTTTGGTTTTAAGTTAACGTGATTATATTATACTTAGAGTTACAAAAGGGGAACATAATGAGTACATTCCAAATTTTGATGTTTGCCATGACACTTTTTTTCGCGTATCAAATCTTTCGTCATGTTCAAAATTTAGACGATTCGCCCCCTAATATGACCGAAACAAAACGATCTGAACCTGTTATAGCAGAACCGGCTTCTGTTGCTGAAGCCGATAAAGCGTATGAAGAAGGAAATTTAGCGGGAGCGAAAATGCATCTTGAAGAGGCCCTTCATGCTGACCCTGCAAATCCTGAGATTTTGAACAAACTTGCATTCGTCACTGCAAAATCCGGCGATCGTCTCTCTGCGATTGAGCTTTATGAACGTTCACTAGAACTTGATGAAAATGACGATTTGACGCACAATGCCATTGCCTCGCTGTATCGCGCCGAACATGCGTATGAACGTGCCCAAGATCATTATCTTAAAGCTTTGGAAATAGATGACACCTATGCCCAGACGTATTATAATTACGGTAATCTGCTGGTGGATATGCATGATATTGATGCAGCACACAGTATGTATACACATGCGCTTGAGCTTCAGCATGATTTTGTACAGGCGCGTGAAGCGCTGCAATCGTTAGGGAGAATAAAAAATGATTGATGATCAAGCCAGACTAGCGGTTTTAATTGATGCGGACAATTCTCAGCCTTCGATTATTGAGGGACTGATGGATGAGATTGCATCTCACGGCATTGCCAGTGTCAAACGGATTTACGGCGATTGGACCGATACGAAACTCAAGGGATGGAAAAATGCCCTTTTGGAACACGGACTTCATCCGATGCAGCAATTCGCCTATACGACAGGGAAAAATGCAACCGACAGTGCGATGATTATCGATGCAATGGATTTGCTCTATACGAAAAATTTTGACGGATTTTGTATCGTTTCCAGTGACAGTGACTTTACCCGACTTGCCAGCCGTATCCGAGAATCGGGGATAAAAGTGTACGGATTCGGTGAGCAGAAAACACCCAAAGCGTTCATCGGGGTCTGTGATAAATTTATTTTTACCGAAAATCTCCGTCGTACGGCAAACCTCAAAGAACCGATCGTGGCCAAGATTAAAACCGATAATAAAGCGCTTTTGGCATTGGTACGCAACGCTGTAGAAGATACGACCAATGAAGCCGGGTGGTCGTATATGGGGGCTATAGGTCAAAATCTGATTAATAAATCTCCCGAATTTGACCCGCGCACGTACGGGTATAAAAAACTGCTTGATTTGATCGAGGGGCTTGGTGAGTTCGAATTTAAATTTTCCGATCCGTTATCCGGTTCACAAGCTGTCCATGTACGTCTCAAACGGCACAAAAGGAGCTATGAAAAATGACGGTACAAGAAATTTATACCTATCTCGATGAACTTTCCCCTTTTGCATTGCAGGAGGGGTGGGATAATTCCGGCTTGCTTGTAGGAGATTTTACCCAAGAGATCACGCAGGTGGTATTGAGTATTGACATTGATGCCGAATTGATCGAAACCATTCCTGAAAATGCTCTTTTGATTACTCACCATCCGATCATTTTCGGCGGCCTTAAACAGCTTCAATTTAACCAATATCCTGCAAAAATAGTTGCCCCGATGATCCGTAAAAACATTACCAATATTGCGATGCATACCAATTTTGACCAAACGCATCTTAACGATTATGTCGCAACACAAGTGTTGGGATATCCAATCATCGCAAAAGAGGGATTTGTTGCCTATTTAGGTGTTGATGAACCGTACGATACATTTGCCCAAAAGATTAAAATTGCTTTGGGTCTTCCTCACACTCGAGGTGTAAAATGTCATGAACACATTAAAACCTGTGCTTTGGTGACCGGATCGGGGGCATCGTTGATGCGTAACATCGAAGCGGAGTGTTTTCTCACCGGAGATATCAAATATCACGATGCTATGGAAGCCTCTTCATTGGGAATGTCGATGATTGATATCGGACACTATGAAAGCGAACGCTATTTTGGCGAGGTTTTAGGGGGGTATTTGGAAAAATTAGGATTGAGTGTTATAATTTCGCCATCTAAGAACCCCTTCACCTATCTTTGAGCTAAAATTAGGTAATCGTGTAACTCCAAAAGGAACCGTATGAACAAACACCTTGAACAATTAATCGAGCTCTCTCATGTTGACAAAGAGATCGATGCGTTTGAACCGCAAATCGAAGAAGCTAATCTTCAATTCGATGCGTTAACAGCAACTAAAAACAGTATCATCAGTGAGATTGATGCACTCAAACAAGAGATTAAAGACGAACAGATTAAAAAGCATAAAAATGAGCTTCATCTTGCCGAACTTTCTGCAAAGCTCGAAGAAAACAGCCGAAAAAGCGGCGAGGTTAAAACCGAACGTGAAATGAAATCGCTTCAGCTCGAAGAAGAGATTGCAAAAGAGCAAGTGAGCTTTGCAAATGAAGAGATTGCACGTTTGGAAAAACTGATCGATCACAAACAAAGCAAAATCGATGAGCTCCAAACCAAAGCTACCGAAATCGAAACAACTCTTACTACGGTAAAAGCGGATGTAGATGTTAAATTGGCACATATTGACGAAGCTCGAAAAGAAGTTTTCGGTCGTAAAGAAGCTTTGGTCGGTGCAATGAATCAAAAAGGGTTGTCGTTCTACCAAAAAATCCGTCGTTGGGCGAAAAATACCACAGCAGTACCGGTTCGCAACCAAGCGTGTATGGGATGTTATATGGCGATCAGCGATAAAGTCTATTCAGACGTTATCAAAGGCGAAGAGATCACAATGTGCCCGCATTGCGGACGTATTTTATACCTTGAACCGTCTTCTGACGCTATCGGTGCGTAACGTAGTATTCGACCTTTTTTATACCTTCACAGCGGCATTACTCTATGCTGCTGCGTTCCCCTTGCTCATCCTTTTTTCGCTCAAGAAAAAATATCGTGAATCGATTCCCGCGCGATTTTTCGGGATTAAGAATCCTCCCTTTCGTGATCATGATCTTTGGTTTCATGTCTGCTCACTCGGAGAAGCAAAAGCGATCTCTCCGCTGCTGGAGAAACTGGGCGATAAGCGTGTAGCGATAAGCGTCATCACCCATACCGGGTATGAAGCGGCATCCAAATACGCGGCTCAAGTACGCTATCTGCCGTATGAAATATGGCTGTGGTTTTGGATTGAACGTCCGAAAACGGTAGTGGTATTGGAAGCGGAATTTTGGTATCTTCTTTTTCGTCTCGTCCGTATTCGAGGCGGAAAGGTGATAGCCCTTAATGCCCGAATCAGCGATAGGAGTTTTCCGAAATACTATCGGATGCGATGGTTTTATCGGATCCTTCTAAGACAATGCGATCGGATATTCTGTCAAAGTACAGAAGATATGGCTCGCTTTATTGCGTTGGGAGCGACAAATGTTGAAGTAGTCGGGAATATCAAATTAGCCCAGAAAATTGCTGCGAGTAAAGCCTATGCAAAACCTGAGGGGCTGTTGATCGTAGCGGCAAGTACCCATGAGGGAGAAGAAGAGGGGATTATTCAAGGCTTCATTGAGTATCGTAAGTATAACCCCTCAGTTAAACTTCTTGTCGTCCCGCGCCATCCGGAACGATTTGCCAAAGTGGGCGAATTGATTGAACGCAGTGCTCCGGCGCTGAGTCTTTCACGTTGGAGCGAGTCGCAATCGATGGATACAGACATCATTCTCGTAGATGCAATGGGGGAACTGAACAACCTCTACGCAATCAGCGATGTGGCAATTTTAGGGGGAGCATTTTCACCTATCGGCGGACATAATCCGCTCGAACCGGCCCATTTCGGGTGCAAAATTATTACAGGAGAACAGATATTTTTACAGCGTGAGTTGTTCAAATACGTCTCACATGTCCAATTTGTGGGATTAGAACGTATTACTGAGGCTTTAATGGATGCTCAGGAAATACCCCCATCGCAGGTCAACGGAAGTGTTGATTTGCAAAGAATATTAGATTATTTAACGGAGAAATAAAATGGAAAAACCAAAAGCGTATAAGCTCTTAGCCGAGCAAGAAGGAATATCCAACTCTGAGGCCAAATCACTGATCGATCGCGGTTTGGTTTATGTCGGAAACAACAAAGTAATGATCGCACGCGGTGAGATTAGCCCTAAAACAATTTTTATCGTCCAGAAAGTGGAAAAAGTACGTCCGATTTTTGAAAATGACGATTTAATCGTCGTCGATAAACCGGCATTTGTCAACTCCGATGAGATTGAACGTCAGTTCAAAGGATCACAGCTCCTTCATCGTCTTGATCGTGAGACAAGCGGTGTTTTGATGCTGGTCAAAAATGAAGAGTTTCGTCTAAAGGCGATTAGCGAGTTTAAAAAAGACAATGTTTACAAAGAGTATGTTGCCTGGGTAGAGGGGCTTGTAAGTGAGCCGTTCGTGATCGATCAGCCGCTTATTACCGAGAAAAAAGGGAACAAAGCCTATACCAAAGTTGCTAAAAACGGAAAACCCGCTATAACCGAAGTAACCCCGTTGGAAATTTCAGGGAAAAAGACCAAAGTACAGCTGATTATCCATCACGGACGAACGCACCAAATCCGTGCTCATATGAAATACGCACAGCATCCGATTATCGGAGATGAGAGTTACGGCGGACGACAGTCGAAGCGCGTAATGCTTCA
>NZ_JAQTQR010000113.1 GCF_028712165.1 Sulfuricurvum sp.
AAACGATGTGTCAACCCGTCAAATTCTACGTTTGTCATAGACTTATTTTGAGTACAATCATAATATGAATCTCGATTGGCTTTTGGTAAGTAACAATTATCAATAAAATATTTGGAATTTGTCAAGATGACAGGTGCTCCATTGCTCTGTGAACCTATTGAACCACGATTAACATTATTAACAGTCACCGTATCATAATTAAATATATTTTGAGTCGTCACTATCGAACTGTCATCCACTACACGGGCGATATTATACGTTTGATTCAAATCACCGCCTGAAACAAAAAAACCAAATGCATCATTAAATTGTGATCCAACCCATTCGTTATACTCTTCAGACGCGAACTGATAATCGATCATCAAAAGCCGTGTATTCGCCCCAAGAGTAACATCAAATGAAAACACGACCGTATCGTATCTCGATCTCGAATCAATCGCTAATAAATCCGCATCGGTTGAACTTCCAGAATTTGTAATAGACGTATGTGTACTGCTATTGGCTTGAAAAGCAGTTTTTACATCCATCGTGGTCAAAATAATCCCTTGATCAACCTCAAGTCCAGCTCCGGCAATACCGTTACTAAAAGTCCCTGCTTGAGAAGCTTTCCCCACTGACAGTTTAGGATTAGTAATCGTTATCCCCGGCCCTTGGATTTGAGATGCCAATTGAGCTGCGGTTGCTCCGCTTAAATAGGTAGCGGCAGCCTCTCCAGAGATAGCAAACACCATCGCAGCTGTCAAAACAGTAGTTACTCGCGAAATAAGTTTAAAAGCTTTCATTCAATCCTCCTCGGGATTTTTAGTACACACACAATCAGGGCTCGGTAGAAACTAACGATATTCCCAATTTTCTTACATTTGATATTATCGACCATTGTCCCTCTTTTCTAAAATATATATAGAGGAGACGCCATATTTTGATTGTAGTGCTATGTAGATTAAAGAATCATTAAAATACGTTAATAATTATTTTAAAATTATCCATTTGCTTTTCGGTTTAAAAGTCTTGACGTTTCATTTTTGTGTGTTATAATCAAAGTTCTTTCACATTTCAATATAAGGTGGATCAATTATGAATATCTCTCTCGTCGGACGCCACATCGAGCTCAGCGATGCAATCAAAGACCATCTGATGCACTCTATCGATACTCTCAGTAAATTTCATCTCGACCTTATCAGTGTCAATGCCGTTGCCTCGGCCAATGAACGTAATAAAGGGGTGAGCATCGAGTTTACGATCAACATCGCCGGAAAAAATACCGTCGTTATCACTCAGCGTGATGATGATCTCTATGCTGCGATCGATATTGCGATCGATCGAGCACAAAAAGCACTTCGCCGTTTGCATGATCGGATCTCCGATCATAAAAACGAAGGGCTTAACGAAGCCAAAAATGCCGCTGCTGCGCCAGTCGATCTGCATGCAGCCGGTGAGATAATGGAAGATGAAATTGTTCCAACCGAACCGATCCTCTTTAAACCTCAGGAAGTTGCAGAAGTATTGGAAAAACTCAAAGAGAGCACCAAGGTATTCGAAGTATTTTATGACAATGACGGAAAAATGCGTGTTCTTTACAAACGTACGGATGGGAAATTCGGACTGTATTAATAACTATTCATTCTTTTCTTTTTAATAAAGAAAAGAAACAAAAGAAAAGCGCCCTCACACCAAATCGCTGGCGGTACGCTTTTGCCCTACGGCAAGCGACCTTGCTCTAGGTGTGGTGTGAGGGCAGAATTATTTTTATCTAAATAGTCTTTTACCTCTTTTACAATTTTTTCATCTTCTGCAATATCTGCCCATCGAAACTTTTTGCCGCTTTGGATACTTCCTTCCAACAAGTCCCCGCTTGAACGGAATTTCAGATCGAGTGCTGCAATCTCAAAACCGCTGTTACAGCTGCTAAACGATTCTAAGCGCTCATTTTTGCCGCTTTTGTTGGTATAAAGATAACAATATCCCTGCAATCCGGTACGGCTTACCCGACCACGGAGCTGATGGAGCGTCGATAGTCCCAATCGTTCTGCTCCGACGATCACAACGGTAGAGAGTCGCGGAAGGGAGATCCCCACTTCCACAACGGTTGTTGCCAAGAGGATATTTCCCTTTTCTCGAAATTCCATCAATACTGCTTCTTTCTCTTTGTCTTTTCCGTGGGTGACATAAACATTTTCAAAATTCTTTTCCCAATATCCGCGCGCTTCGTCGATACTCTGGTAGTTGATACTCTCGCTCATTTCTACCAAAGGATAGACGATAAGGACTTGGTGTTCTTGGGCTATTTCAGAACGGATATGCTCTAACAGTTTTGCAAAGTCACTTTTGCCGATGATACGGGTAGCAATATTTTTCGTAAACGGAGTTTGGACGATCAGACTCACATCGATATGAGCCGAATCGATCATCGCTTGTGTACGGGGAATCGGAGTAGCTGAAAACTGTAAATAATGCGGCGAGGTGTCATTGTCGGTCAGTTTGGTGAGTGAATGGCGTTGTGCGGTACCGAAGCGGTGCTGCTCGTCTACCATCACCAAGCCCGCTTCAGGGAGATCACGATGTAAAAGTGCATGGGTTCCGATGATAAAATCATACTCCTCCAACGATCCTTTTTTCGTTGCATTTGTCACAAGAGCGATCCGCAAGTCGGGAAGAAACTTTTGCGCTTCCTCATACAGCTGCGCAGCCAAAATCGTCGTGGGTGCCATCAGAATCGAGCGATACGGATACATAAGAACGACCGAAGCCAAGATCACCATCGTTTTGCCCGATCCGACATCCCCGACAATCATACGACGAGCGGCATTTTTACCAGTGAGATCACTCTTTATCTCACTAATCGCTTTTTTTTGATCCTGTGTCAGTTCAAACGGGAGGGTTTTTATCCATCCATTCACATCGCCCTGAGCGCGGTAACGGGTAGGATGGTAACGACGCTTTAGACGCAGACGGCGCATGTATTCAAAAAGTTCGGCAAACTTAAGAGCAGAGAGCTGCAAAGTTTCAAGCGGCTTTGGTTGTTCAGGAAAATGGATATTATAAAGAGTAGAGGCGATTCTTTCCGGAAGTCCGTCATGTACCAGATTTTCAATACTAATCATTTTCTCAATCAAACGGCGCATGACATCGACGCGAAGAGTCGTTTTATAGATGGGAACGAGTGAGCCGACAGCAGTGATTTTGACCGGATGGACGATCGTCCATTTCCCCAGTTCCCATTGTGCTTTGCCGTAAAAACAACCTCTCTCATTTTTAGGAAACTGGTGAATCATGTAGGGTTTAGGATTAAAAATTACCCCTTCGATGATGCTATCAAGGTTATGGGCAAAGAAAGTAATTTTGAGGGTTTTTGGGGTACGGACTACATTTTCGACCGTTGCATCAAGAACGCAAGAGGTATTGTGGTTAAGTTCAGTACTTAGGCGGCGGTCTTCAAAAGAGGTCGGAGCAATAAGTGAGAGTGCCGTAACACTTCCGACACCTAGACGATGAAACTTGTCAGCGTCCTCATTTGGTAACGATAGCATAACTGAGGTTTTTAATTTCACCGTGGCGTTTAATAAAATCGTTTAGATCATCAAGACTGAGATTACGGATGGATTCCAACTCTTGCACACTCGATCCGAGCGGTTTACCGGAATAATATTCACTGAAAGTTCGCCCCAAACGCTGAGAGAGGGTTTCAACCCGAAGGGGTTCCGATCCTAAAAGAAACTTTTTTGCCTGATCCAGTTCGCTTTGGGTCACTCCGTCGCGTACAAACGTGTCGATCACTTCAACAACCGTTTTTTTTGCTTCCGCCTGTGATTCCAGTTTGGTTTGGAGATAACCGCTGAAGTAGGTGTTCGTTTTCGCTACCGAAAGTCGAGAATAGGCTGAATATGCCAGACCCCGTTTTACCCGGATCTCTTCCATCAATCGGCTGCCGAATCCGCTGCTTCCCAGAATAAACATCGCAACACGGGCTTTATAATACTCCGGATCACCCTCACGCATTGCAAACGGAGAACCGAAATAGAGATACGCTTGTTCGGTATGAGGACGTTTTAGAATTGATTCTTTCGGTGTCCTGCGTGGCTCATAGTGCCCAGTGACACTCTTTTCCCCAACTTTTAAAACACTTAAGAGTTTTTCAACCTTTTGCTTTGCATCACTGAGGTTCAAATCGCCGCCCATTACAATCAGAGCATTCGACAAAACAAGATGAGACGTTTCGAAATGGGTGACATCATCCAGCTTCAAAGCGGAAATGCTCGCTTTTGTCCCGATATTTGGGGTGGCCATCGGAGTACCTTCAAACAGTACCGCTTTGAGCTCATCCGATGCAACCGTATCAAAATCGTCCTCTTTGCGGGAGATACTGCTAAGGGTCATTGTTTTGATTTTATCTAACGTTTTAGGGGTAAAGTTAGGCTCGCTCAATTGCTCGCTTAAAAGTGAGAGTCCGGTATCAAACTCCTCTTTTAAACTTCCGAGTTCGATAACAAATGTTTCATTTCCGGCGTTAGCACTCAACTGGATTGCCCGTGCATCGAGAGCATCGGCAAATCCAACCGAACCGCG
>NZ_JAQTQR010000059.1 GCF_028712165.1 Sulfuricurvum sp.
AGTCTGGGCATCCCACACCCAAAAAGAGAGAGCGGTACTCGAAGAGGGAGACATCGAGGAAGCACGCAACGCCGCCAGTCAGATCGGTGATGATACTCTCCAAAAACAATCACAGGGATATGTCGTCCCCGATGCGTTTACCCACGGAACCTCGGCACAGCGGATGGAGTGGTTTAAAAGAGGGTTTGATAAAGGGACGTTGGAAGCGTGTAATACGGGGGTATGATTAGTGTTGTATTTTGCAATTACCGAAAAAAAAGTGTTTAGTATTTGTGGGTCATTCCACCCCTAATCATATTCTATATTTCTTTTGCAAAATTTTGTAAATTATTAAATGATATTATTCTTTCATTATTTGTAATTACTGGAAATCGTGACACTACATAATGATTGATTGTGTTAATACTTAACTTATTTTGTAAAAGCCCTTCTCTATGTTCTTCATTAAGTAATGCTTTACTATAATAGTTGACTAAATATTTGTTGTATCTAATGAATTTTTTTTGAAAAGCTTGTAAATAAGTTAAATCAATCAAATTATTCTTACATTGAAAATTATATATAATATTATTTTTGATTGTAACAACATCGAATTCTTTTCTATTAATTCTTTTTATATCAGTTATAAAAAATCCAGCATTGGAAAGTTCCTGTTTAACTATGTCCTCAAAGACAAAACCAGCATGAATTTGGAATCTTTTTTTTCTATTTAAAAAAATATTTTTAAAATAATATAAAAATCTCATTAATAAATTTACATTAGAAACATATTTTAAATTTAACTCTATTAAAGGATGAAATGAATTTAAATTTACAATATAATCAGTTGAATGATTTAATAGATTATTATAAATTTTTGTTTTATTTGTATTTGAATAATTTACTATAATTTTTTCAAATTCTTTTTTACTAATGGAAATGAAATAATTATCATCTGAATGCTTGAGAAGGTTAAATATAATATTTTTATACATTATAAAATCCGAATCTTCGATTTCATAAAAAGCATAAGCAGATTCAATTAATAAAATAGAATTCTTTAATTCTGAAGTAGAAAAAACTTTACCTTCTGGTATGGTAAATAACTCCAATTGAGTTATTTGTTCATTTCTATATATCATTTGGTCTACTATAGAAATTCTTTCAGGTTCTAAAAATAATTCATCTAATGGTTGATAATGATAATTACCCGTAACTGCATGACCATCTGAAACTACATAAAAATCACTGTATATTTTATGTAAAATCTGTTTATGATTTATAGATGTTACTGGGATGCAGTGTACTTCTATAATATGTAATAATTCATTTAATAAATCATTGTTTGAAATTTTTTGTATACCCTTAGAAATTTTAGGTATTAAATATAATAGTGTAATAAAATATCGTCTTCTTGATTGATAATATACAACTGCATTGCCAATTGTGTCTAAATAAGTGTCATCATCAAATAAATTTATTCCATGTAGTTTAAAGGAATGATTTATTGCAATTGTCATTACTAATAAGTTTATAAATCTAGTCGCAATATTATTATCAAAAGTATTTTGTATAATTTTTATCGCATTTATTAGTTGTTCATTTTCTAAAAAATTCATACTTAATGGAGTGGAAAGTATTGTTTCCATGTCATTAATATCATCTATTTCATACAGTGGGATATTTATAAATTCTTCAATCGAAAGTACAATATGATGCCATTTATAAAAAGTATCAGTTGCATCAAGTTGGGATAATTTATTTATAATGTGGTTTAAATGTAAATTATATTCTTTATCAAGTAAATTTGTCAGGTCATCTCCCATTATTTTACCTGTAGGATTATTCACCAATCATTCCTTTTTGTAGAGATAAAATTTAAATAGGATTATATTAGATTATAGCCTTGAGAATAAATCGCTACTTTTTACAACTTTACTTGAGATATATGTTACGTATTACTAAGAGAAATCTCTTAGCTGATAGTTGCAGGATCGGTGATATACCCTGTGATCGCCGAAGCGGCTGCTACGGCAGAGTTCGCCAAATAGACTTTTGATGAGCGTGAACCCATGCGTCCGACGAAGTTACGGTTGGTTGTCGCTATGGCGACTTCGTCATCGCCCAAGATCCCCATATATCCGCCCAAACATGCACCGCAGGTCGGGTTGGAGACGACGCCGCCCGCATCGATGATGATATCCATATACCCCGCTTTTGTCGCTTCGCGAGCGATGCGCTGTGTCGCCGGAGTGACAATGAGGCGGACGTCCGGATGGACACGTTTGCCTTTGAGGATTTCAGCGGCAATTTTAAGATCGCCCAAACGGCCGTTGGTACAGCTGCCGATGAATGCCTGATCGACTTTGATTTTGTCGCTAACGGCTTGGCTGAGGCTGTGCCCGTTTGATGGCAAGAACGGATAGGCGATAACCGGTTCGAGGTTGGCGACATCGATTTCCAATACTTGAACATAAGTGGCGTCTTCATCGGAATAGAAAATTTTCGGTTCACGCGCAAGAGGCTTGTCGGCAAGGAACTCTGCCGTGACATCGTCATATGCGACGATACCGCTTTTTGCACCCGCTTCGATCGCCATGTTACACATACTGAAACGGTCATCCATGTTGAGATGGGCAATCGTACTTCCTGTGAATTCGAGGGTACGGTACAATGCACCGTCAACCCCGATCATGCGGATAACTTCCAAAATGATATCTTTTCCGGTCGTATATTTCCCCGGTTTTCCGCTGAGGACGACTTTGATAGACTCAGGGACTTTGAACCAGTTTCCTCCGGTGATCATCGCGAATGCGAGGTCAGTCGAACCCATCCCTGTGGAGAAAGCACCGAGTGCTCCGTGCGTACAGGTGTGAGAATCGGCACCGATGATGACGTCACCCGGAACAACCAACCCTTTTTCAGGAAGCAATGCGTGTTCGATTCCCATATCTTTTTCATCGAAAAAGTTTTTCATAGCATGCTTTTTAGCAAAATCGCGGCTGATACGGGCTTGGTTTGCCGATGCAATGTCTTTTGCAGGGATGAAGTGATCGAGGACAATCGAAAAACCGTCCGGATTAGCAAGGCGGGTTGCGCCCGAATCTTCGAATGCTTTGATCGAGATAGGGGTTGTGATGTCGTTACCGATAACCATGTCGATCGGTGAACGGACGATTTCACCTGCGTACACCGTACGACCGACGTGTTCGGAGAATATTTTTTCAGTAATGGTTTGCTTCATTTTTACCCTTCGGATACGCCATCGGAACACGTCCCGACGGCTACGCTAACGCTAAGTTCTCTTCGGCAGAGAGCCCGCGCACGCTTGCGTGCTTTTTTAAAGTTTTATGCACGCGTATCACAGTATATTTGTGGCGCGATTATACCACAGCGAGTCTTAGCGTTTTTATAGGTATCGATTAACCGTTGTTGAGGGTAAACTCAAGGGTCAAATCGATCTCAATCGGAAGGGAATCCCCCAAGACTTCTGGTACCTTAACTCCAGACGCAGAGGCTACTGCTAGTTTGGCCGCTTCATGAAAGATGCTCTCTCCCTGACGTACAGCGATGTTTTTGATAACTCCTGTATCCGTCAGAGTGAAGTGGACATTCACTTCTCCCTCCATCCCTCTGCGACGAGCCGCTGAGGGGTAGCGTAAGTGACGCTGAATATTGGAGCGCAAAGAGGCGAAAAAGGAGTTTTTTACGGCACTTAGATCGGCTTTCTGTACGGATTTGGTCGGACTTTGTGCGGGTGATTGAACTGTAGCGATTGAGATGGTCGGTTTTGGTTCGACTGCAGCAGCCACTTCTTGTACCGGAGTTGCGACCGGTTGTGCTTGAGGTGTGGATACGAGAGGTTTAACCACGGTTGGCAGAGTCGGTTTTAGAGGTTCGGCCATTTTTGGTTTGGGTGTTTCAGGTATCGGTTTTTGTTTAGGCAGCTGCGCCACCTCGGTAGGAGGTGACATGATTTTGGAAGGTTGGCTCAGGGAGACTATCGTAATGTGTTTTATCGGCAACGCAAAGGTTTGAACTTTTGGCGTATGAAAGGCACTGAGCATCAAAAGGGCGAAAAGTGCCATCAATGAGTGAAAAGCTAATGAAACCCCGAAGGCTTTAGAAGTCGTGTTCATAATCGTATCCATCCTTTAAAAATTGCTATACCGACACCCGCGAGGAACAGGGGCGCTAGGTGTTGTAATACATTGCGGTACTGCGAGAGATGTTTCAGACTCTCTTTGAGCACTCGTGTAAGAACCACAGAAAAAAAGAAAAACCACAACAGTGTCGCACCCAGACCGAAGGCTAAGCCATAGGCTATTGCCCATAGAATAGAGGTGCTAGTAGCGCTGAGGGTCATCATGGTGACGACGGGTGCGCATATCGACATGGAGAGAAACATTCCGGTCATAAAGAGGGCGATGTTCCCCTGCGGGGTGTTGGCTGATGTACTGCAGCATGATGCGGAAGCTCTGAGTGAAAACCATAACCGTCCGGCGAGGATCAATGTGACACTGCCGAGGAGATACCCCATTAGCGTCGTGTCGCTGATGAGTGTTTTAATCATGGTCGCACCGAGATAAGCGATGAGGGAGAGGAAAACATAGCCGCTGATACGCCCCAGACTGATCGGGAGTAGAACTTTCAAACTTTGTTGCCGAGTACTGCCGTTCGCCAAAAGAATCGGCGATAGCAGCGGCATGCAGGTGAGCATACAGGCTGTCGCTCCGTAGGAGAGAGCGACAATAAAGAGTGAAAGAAGCGTTATCGTTTCCATACGAGTTACTCTTTCCACCATTTATCGATTTTCGTCCGTTTTTTAAAGGATTCTTTGGACGAAGAGAGGATTGTAATAGGGCCGTATTTGAAGTTCATTACTCCATCATGCGGGCAGAATTCGACGCATCGGCCGCAGAGGGTACAATCAGCATGGGTAATATTTTTGTTTTCAGCCTGGTCTTGAATCTCATAAATATCCATAGGGCATGCTTTGACGCAGTTGCCGCATGAGTCACAATGAGAATCGCCGTTTTTAACGAGGCGTAACAAACCGATTTTTTTAAACAAGGTTTGCATCGGGAGCATAGGACAGATACGACAAAACGGTTGACGGACGAAGAGAGCAAGGGCAACCATCAATCCGAACATCAGATCGGCGATGAGAGAGAGGGTAAAATATCCCCAGTTAGCCTGAGAGATATAAACCTGAGACATATCGCCTCCCATGGCAGTCGTCATGATACGGCTCGGGCAGATAGAACAATAAGGATTGCCCCACTCATGCCCCAAAAATCCGATCCCTGTTAAAAGAGGGAGAATCAACACTAGAAAGAGGAAAATAAACCATTTGATCGGGCGGATTTTATTGACGGCTTCACGTGAAAGGCTGCCTAGCTGAGTGAGTCCCAGCTTGGTTCCGATCATCGTGAATACGTCTTGAAAAAATCCGAGCGGGCAGAGCCAGCCGCAAAATGCTTTGTTGAGGATGAGGATGAGCACCGCGACGGTTCCCAAGGTGATGAGGGTTCCCATCAATGCCGGCAACACTTTTTCGCCTTGGGTAAAGATGCTCGATACCCGATGATCCATCTGATGCTGCAACGGAATGAGAGTACAGAAATCCCCACCCTTCATGTCATACGCACATGAGAGGGCAGGGAGACTTTGGGTAAGTTTGTCTCCGGTATAAAAAGTAGTAAAAATCATCGCACCGTAGACGAAAAAGACAAATGCGGTAAGTTGAATAACCCGTCGAAGGGCTGTTACGGTCAATAGTTTATCCACGGGGTACTCCTGTTTTTTTGCTGCGGCGATAGAGGAACAATCCCCCTAGGAAACCGATAAATACGGCACCTGCACCGTACTTTTGGGATTGCCAGTAATCATTCGGGTTGAGACTGTAGGGCATGGTCAATGCAGTTTTATAGAGTGTGTCGCCTTCACGGTATTGAGTGGTGAGGAGAAATTCGGAAGGTTTGTTTTCGCTTCTGCCGATTTGCACATTTTTAAAATCGTTGGGGAGAGTGACGGTGAATTTTCCATCCGTATCCGTCGTAACAGTCTGCACAGGGGTGTCTCGTGTTTCTAAAAATATCGTTGTATTTGCCAGAGCGTGATTGTGCAAACGGAGTACAAAATGGTACGATTTGGAGGCGGTATAGTGATCATGCTCACGGTGCAACGGATCAGGGACGATCTCCAAATCTGTTTTAGGGAGTGCGGTCAGTTTTGTCGGAGAGATTTTGCTCGGACGCCCTTGTTGGGATAAATAACGAATAGCACTATCGACTTGATTATCTGTACGGTGAGTGAGGACGAGGGCATAATAACCGCCGATTGAGGCTTTAGGGAGAGTCAGCGCAGTATCGGTAAGATTTAGGTCTTCTTTCGATAAATCGGGTTTTATCAATGTGACCGTACTGTTTCCTTCCAGATTCATTGCGTGAAGCATGGTGGTTTCGCCCATACCGTGTCCCCCGTGTTTACTGTGGGAATGCTCACCGCCATGAGAAATATGCGGTGCCCAATAAATAACTCCGTTGCCGTATCCCCAAAGAGAGGAGGCGATAAGGAGTGCTGCAAGTCCATTTTTCATAGTATTTCCTTAAAATTTAACGGATAAGCCTGCCGTATAGACACGCCCAGGATTCACGGTGATGGAGAGGTCTTCGGCATCAAAGATTCCGTCACTGTTGGCATCTCCGCTGGCGCGCGCCGTGTTGTAATAGAATTTATTCAAGACGTTATCGATTCGACCGAACGCTTCGAATCGGTATCCATAAATTTTGGTGGTATAGTTTGCCAGAAAGTTGAGTGTTGCCTGTCCCGCAATCTCAATTCGGTTGAGCTCATCGGCATAATAGTTTGATTTGGCGTTGAGCTCGGTGGTAAGGAGAAGATGTTCGTTGTAGTTGTAGCCTACGCTGAGGTTTAGAGTATGTTTTGGAACGCGCGGAACGACATTTCCCGTGAGGTTATAGTGCTCAATCGTATATTGTGACGCAGGGTTAGTCAGTGTCGAAACGTATGTTCCGTAAGAATTTCCTAATGTCAGGTTAAAGTTGTCGTATTGAGTAAATTTGGCATCAATAAAGGAATAGGCCAAATCAAAGAAAAACGTCTCTTTGCGATCGGTGTTAAGGGAGAGTTCAAATCCTTTATTTCGCATTCCGCCGATATTGTCATATTGGGTTGCGGTGTAGAGCGGATTTGCCGGATCGGTTGAAGCGTATTGCCCGACATTGGCCATAATATAATCTTTCCGATCGATCATGAATACGGCCATATCATAGTCAAACCAGGAGGTGTTCCCACGAAGTCCGATTTCGTAGTTGTATGAAATTTCCGGTTTGAGGGCATGGTTGCTTTCAACTTTGGTGTTGGTCGGATCGATATCTCCTGAAAAAAGCTGGCTTACCGTCGGTGTGCGAAATCCGGTTGAGACATTTGCGTAAAGCGACGATGATGGGGTAAGTGTATAAGTGGTGCCGAGGCGATATGAGCCGACATTGAATGTTTTTTTGATTTGGATGCTGTTGAGGGTGTCATCATAATCCATCGTAATGCGGTCATATCGGGCGTTTCCGGTCATAACCAAATCATTGGAGAGGGCATATTTTAGCTCACCGTAGAGGGCATAGACATTTTCATCGGTTTCATCGTTTCCGGTGATTGTTCCGGCTGTTTTGATGTTGTTCGGATTTGAACAGGCGGTTGATCCCATTCGGGTGCAGTAGCTTTGTAAAATGTTGGTTTTATTTTCATAATAGTTATCTCGTAGATCGAGTCCGAGCATTGTTGCAAATGTTTGGCCTGATGTACGGAGTTCACTTTTAATCCCCCGTTGGATCTGAAAGTAGTCATTATTGGTCCCATACGCATTATCATCGGTAACTTTAGCTCCGGTTGTGTCGTATTTGATAGGGTTGCTGATGAAATTGGTGTCGTCATTGTATTGGTAGACATTGACGAGGAGATTAGAGGAATCATTGATCGTTTTCGCATAGGTGAGAAAATATTTGGCTAACTGAACGTCAAATTTACGGGCGTAATCACGATCTCCCGTCCCGTTATAGGCACTGGTTGGATTTGTTTCTGCTTCAGTTACCCCTTTGACGGTACCGTGGCTGTCTTTGTTTCGATCAGATAATTCGATACCGGCAGTGATATCACTGGTGTCATCGATGTAATACTGAAATTTCGAGTTAAGGTATTTATTATCGTAACCGCCGTTTTCCCAATAACCGTCACTTTTTCGCTGTGTCCCCTGGACGTAAAAATTATACTTATCGGTTGAATATCCGCCACGAACAAGATATTTGAGATAATCAAAGCTTCCAGCTTCAACTCCAACGGCACTGTAGCTATTTTTAGCCCCTTTTTTTGTTGTGATAATTACCGCACCGCTGAGAGCGTCTTCACCGAAGAGGTAAGACGCACCACCTTTGACGACTTTGATCGATTCGATGTTATCGAGATCGATGTTAACTGATCCGGTTCGCTCAAACACGGGAACTCAGTCGATAACCACAGCTACTCCCGGTTTTTCTCCCATATAACGCTGATTTTCTACTCCCCGAATATGGAGTTTGAATTTATCGCCTCCGGTTACTTCGGTTGTGAGCCCCGGAATACGATTGAGTACCTGTTGAATGTTCTCGATGTGCGCTTCGTCAACGGTTTCACCGCTTATAGTAGCTGTATTGGACACTTCAGTTTTTTTGGACTCAAATCGGTCATCGATAGTTGTCGAATCGATACCGATGGTTCCGAGATTTTCGCTTGCAAAACACGTTGTAGCAAGGAGTGTTGACAGCAGAATACTGTGAGAGATTTGGCGGGGTTTGGACATCGCATTTCCTTAAGTTTAATGGAATTAAGGGTGCGATTATGAAACAAAAGTGTTACATTAGTGTTAAGTAGTTAATTTAAGTTAACACTAATGTAACACTTATTTGAAATAATTCTTGAATTTTTTTAATACAAGGATATTAATGAATACAATTAAGCTATCAATGGCAGCGGTTATCTTTTGCAGCAGTGCCTATGCAAATGAAGTGGTTGATTTGGGAGATGTGTCAGTCACTGCAACTAAAACTTTGCAAAGTACATTGGAATCTCCGGCGAGTGTCGAGATTGTGAGTGCAAAGAAAATCGAAGAAAAATCGGTTCAGAGAGCCGATGAAGCCATCAAAGATGTTGCCGGCGTATATGTACGGGCAAATGCGGATAACACCCCTAACAGTTGGAGTAATGCTGTAACGCTTAGAGGTATCCCCGGGTATGCCCGAACGGCTGTTTTGATAGATGATATACCTCTTAATAATGCTTTTTCCGGCGGGGTAAACTGGTCAAATATCGCTGTTGAAAATATCTCACAAATCGAGGTGGTAAAAGGGCCGTTTTCATCGCTTTATGGCGGAAATGCCATGGGGGGCGTTATAAATGTTATTACCAAGGAACCTGCCAAGAGAGAAATGACGATCAAAACAGGATATGGAAGCAATAATTTTAAAAATATATCAGGATCGTATCGGGATAAAATATCTGAAAAACTAGGAATCTCACTCAATTTTAATCGTCAAGAAAGTGATGGCTATATCAATGATTTCGTTGTGAAAACACCCTCGTCAGGAACGGGAGGAACGGCAGTGACCGGACAAGTGCAAACAACATCTTCTACCGGAAATACAGTTTATATTGTAGGGGACAAAGGGAAAAAATCTTGGTGGATGAACAATGCCGGAATCAATCTGTTTTACCAATTTGACGATGTTTCGAAATTAACGTTCGGCTACACTTATCATGAACATAAAACGGAATTTAATAGTTTTAATACTTATCTCAAAGACGGATCGGGAAATCCGGTTTACTCCGGCTCGGTTCAATTGGATACGTCATTAAAAGCGTCCCTTTCAGAGAAAGATTTTTTATTCGGTCCTACCGGAGAGGAGACCAAAAAATATACGATAGGGTATGAAACAAAGCTGTTTAATGCGGTAAATGCCAAAATAAAAGCGGCATACACGGATTATGATTATTGGTATAAATCGCAGCTTACCGGAGCAGTTTCAAGCGGAGGATCGGGATCTATTTCGGATATACCGAATACGAAAACGTATGTATCGGGGATGATAGATTTTGCTCTGGGTGATATGAACTACATGGTAGTCGGAGCCGATCTCAATAAAAATGAGCTCAAAAAAGAAGTGCATTCTTTGTCAAATTGGCAAGACGATTCAAGCCAAACATCCCTCATGTCTATCGCTAACGGAAAAAGTACAACTAAAGCGATCTTTATCCAAGATACGATTGATTTAAACAACGAATGGTCTGTCTATCTTGGCGGACGATATGATTCGTGGTCAACGGATGGTTTGGTTGAAAATTATGGAACCCCGTCGTATTCTTTTCTTTATAACACTCGCAAAGATTCTCAATTCAGCCCGAAAGCCTCTGTCGTCTATTTGCCGTCTAAAAATACAACTTTAAGAGCATCTGTAGGGGAAGCTTTTAAGGCTCCGTTGTTATCAGATCTGTATTCAACCTATATGTCGGGAAGCAAGCTGATTCAGGCCAACCCGAATCTCAAGCCTGAGAAAACGACGTCGTGGGAGCTCGGATTCGAGCAAAGATTTGATACAAAAACGTCACTCAAAGCAACCTATTATGAAAACTACCTCACAGATTTGATCTATTCGACTGATGTCAGTGCGACCCTAAATGAAAAACGCAATGCAGGAAAAGCGGAAATAAAAGGGCTGGAATTGGAAGTCAAGCAGGAATTGGCAGAAGGAATCGGTGCATTTGCGAACTTTACGTATAACAAAACAAAAATTACAAAAAATGAAGCCAATCCACTGCTGGTAGGAAAACATCTTACTTACGTCCCTGAAAAACAATTTAATTTGGGAATAAGTGGTCAAAAAGGGGATTGGAGCGGGTCGATTATCGGAAATTATGTGGATGATCTTTGGACAAAAGATGACAATTCGGATGTCATCAAAAATGTGTATGGAGCATATGAATCGTATTTTACTACTGATGCAAAAATCGGGTATCAGATTCAAAAATGGCTAAATGGATCATTGGCAGTGAATAACATTTTTGATAAAGAGTTTTATCAAAACGGGTTGAATCCGGGTCGGACATTGTACGCAGAATTGACGTTCAAATTTTAACAAAAGAGGAGATAGGATGAGAAAAATTACATTGTCTTTAGCTGTTATTGCCGTTTGCGGTAGTGCATATGCTAACGAAGCGGTTGATTTAGGGGATGTATCGGTAACGGCGACTCGTACGGAACGAAAAGTAATCGATGTTCCGGCAAGTATCGAAGTGATAACGCAAAAGGATATTAAAAATTCAGTAGCTCAGAGTGCGGATGAATTATTAAAAGAAGTATCCGGTTTGGATGTGAAACACAGTATGGGCGCAGTGACTAGCGGAACTTCGAATAAAATTGTTATGCGCGGGTTCGGGGGGACGACTGAAGGGCGTGTCTTATTGCTTATCGACGGTGTCCCTATGAATGATCTTTATGGAGGTGATATCGAATGGAATCGAATACCTATCTCGGCGATAGAAAGAATTGAGATAGTAAAAGGAGCGACATCAGCCCTATACGGCTCCGGTGCTATGGGCGGTGTTATTAACATCATTACGAAAAAACCGACCAATAAAGCGAAAACAGATGTAACACTCAATTATGGAAGTATGAATACCAAAATCGGTTCACTTTCTACGATAGGAAAAGTGGAGAAAGTGGGATACTTCCTTTCGGGAGACAGAACTACGAGTGATGGATACAATCCCGAAACTCCGGCTAATACTAAATCGTATACCCGGGATAAAGGGACAAAACGGGATAACCTCAATGGCAAATTGACGTATGATCCGGATGGGACATCTTCACTTTTTCTCTCGGGTTCGTATTATGACAATCAAACTACAGGGACACTTCCTATCGACAGCTTTAATCCGTATTATCAAAAACAAAAAACATATACGGCCGGTTACACGAAAAAATTTGAGAATGACAATGAGATATTAGTTAAAGCTTTTATAAAAGATGAATTCAGTTCATATGATTCTGCCAACTCGGCTAAAACGGCTGTCCAATATGAAAGTTCCAGTACAAATGATGATCGCGGCGGAACGATACAAACGACGATACCATTTACGGATAATGCGCTGTTTGGTACGAGTACGTTTGTCGCTGGTGTCGATCTAAGACAGGGAAGCATCGATCGGTTTAATCATTACATTGACGGGAGCGGAAAAAATATAAAAGTGGAAGGTAAGCAAAAATACATAGGACTTTTTTTGCAGGATGAAATCTTTATCGGAGAAAACTGGATCATTAATCTCGGCGGACGGTATGATTCGTGGACAAACTATGACGGGCATGGTTATGATAGTTCTCTAGCAACTACCGATACGTACTATAGCAGCACATCCACCAACGGGTTTAGTCCGAAAATCGGTATTGTCAATCATCTCACTGATACTACATCCTTTAGAGCTTCTGCGGGGCGTGCTTATCGCGCACCTACATTGTCAGATTTATACAATACGTTTGTGTCGGGATCAAAAATTTGGTACGGCAATCCGGATTTAAAACCTGAGAGTGTCAAGTCGTATGAAGTAGGGATTGATCAAAAGATTTTTGATACCGGAAAATTAAGTGTCACTGCCTATCAGAGTGATGCCAAAGATTTTTTCTATTACATCACTACTCCTCCAAGCGGAGGATATACGGCTGCCCAAACCAAAACCAATGTCGGAAAAGTAAAAATTCGGGGGGTTGAAGTAGATGCTTCTTATCCGTTTACTGACCAGATTCAGGTATTAGCGAACTATACCTACAACACATCAAAAATCGAAGAATACAAAGAAAACACGGCACTTGAGGGTAAATATTTGATCGAAGTACCTAAACACAAGGGTTCAATCAGTTTGCTGTATGCCAATCCGAATCTTATAGATACAAAAATATCAGCCCGTTATGTGGGTGATCGCTACAGCAATGATGCGAATACGGCTGAATATAAAAGTTACACATTACTTGATTTAAAACTTTCTAAAAAATTGGGTGAACATTTGGAAGCGACTCTTTCAGTCGACGACCTTTTTGACCGAAGCTATACCGAATATTATGTTTCACCGGGCAGAGTTGTATTCGGTGCGTTAAAAATGACATTTTAATCTAACGTGAAAAAAGGAGAGGAACAGGTGCGTATTTTCACGTTTAAAATGCAGACGGCAATGATATTGGTATTGATGAGTATTTCGCTTTTTGCGGATAATTTACTTTGGCTCGATGAGATTAAAAAGAAATCATGCTGCAAAGGTGCCGATCAAGAGTCAGGGATAAAAGAGTTCGTTATAAAAAAAGGGACGCTTCAGGAGAATAAAAAAGAGCACGATTGCAAAAATGCTGTTATCTATATCCGTGATATGGATCGTGTTGTTACCGAGCACAATGTAAGCGGTGGAAAAATCTCTTTTACTCCTGAGTACAAGGGGGGGTATCGTCTCTATTTTGAGCAAAAGTCGGTTCACGAAGGAGTTCTTTATGTCAACCTTTCGTCGCTAAGGGTCTATAACAAAGAAGGGAATATCTCTCAATCACTACTCAAAGAGATTCGGGGGAAAACGAACGATTCACATTATGACCATGAACCTCTCTCGCAGCTTTCTTTTGAACTGGTTATGGAAAAGCCGATCAAAAAGCACCATATCAACTGCTGTCTCTATTCGGGTGACATCGCCCCTTTTAGAGTCTATTATAAAGGGGATATCCAAAAAGAGATTCCTCTGAGGGTGAGCATGGAAAGCGGATGGAGTAATGTCGTGCAGCCTGATCAAGAGGGTTTGGTCTCATTTGAAATTCCGCGCAATTCCTATGCGGAGACTGAAAAAGATAAAAAACATTCGGAGAAAATGATAGTCGAAGCGTCGTATGATGTGAATGAGTCGGGGGTATACGACGGGGGACAATACCGCTCTGTCCATTACGTGATGACGTTACCGCTCTCATTTGCTCCCTCACCGCTCGAATACGAATCAAGAACACTAGGATTTGCGACCGCTATCGGGGTGATGCTGGTCTTTTCACTGGGGCTGTATTATAACCGACGGCGTAAGCGTAAAACGCCCAAGGAGATCTATTTTGACGAAGAATAAGTTTAGTCTCCGCCGCAGTGTCAATAACATGAACCTCGTGCGGTTTCGGTTTTGGTTTCAGATTGTCGCGTTTGTTTTGATCGTTTACGGAGGATACATCGGACTCGATTTAGGGAATAAATTGCCGACATTTGCGTGTGTATTTAACGGAGAGGGGACGGGAGGAAAATGTTATGTCGGAGAGCTTCAGCATGATTTGAAACATCCCTTAGAGGGATTCGTCGGGTTTGCCGGATACGCATTTCTCATTTCTCTGGGGATGTTTATGGTGTGGTTTTGGGCGCTCAACAAAGGGTGGTGCGGTTTCGTCTGTCCCCTGGGGACGATGCAAGACTGGCTCACGATGGTGCGGGAAAAATCCAAAATCCGTTACAGCGAATACTCATGGGCGAATCGCGGGAAGATCAAAAGTATCAAATACATCTTGCTGATTTTGTTGCTGCTGCTCCCCGTGATGATTGCCAACTCGGTGTTCGGTCTTCCGAAACTCCCCAACGGGCTATCGATGCCGTTTTGCGATATCTGTCCCGGGCGGATGATGATCCCGGCATTTACGGGACATTTCAACCAGTTTTACATCGATTTTTCCTCGAAAACGGATTTGGTGATGACGACGCTAGGGATGATAATCGTCGGGCTGTTTTTAGTCGGATCATTCGTAAAAAAGCGGTTCTTTTGTTATTTTTGTCCGATGGCGGCATTGCAGTACGTTTTTTCAAAGCCCGCATTGCTCAAACTCTATAAAGACGGAGCCAAATGTACCAGATGCGGCGATTGCTACCGCGCCTGCGATATGGACATCCTCGAAATCGCCGATGACGTGACGAGCAAAAATCTGGTTACTGAGGATTGTACCCTCTGTCTGAAATGCGTTGCCGCATGTCCTGAAGAGGGGTGTTTGGAGGCTAATTTTATGGGAGCCACTATTTTCGAATCGACCAAAGAGGGATTCATTCTCCGTATGGCGATGGATCAGAGAGGGGAAAAACATGCACACTGAACACACGATAGAAACGCCGCATCAGCGACAGAATCGTCACAAGGCGATGGAAGCGATCAGCGTCATTAATGCCCTCAAAGAGGATTTTAAATTTCCGATCCAAAGCATGGGCTATTTTTACGATCTATTTGAAACGGTCTATTGCCGACATGAACCGCTGCATGAGGGGAAAGTGAAAATCGGGACGATGTGTATCCAAATCCCTTCCGAGATCATCTACGCGCTGGACGGTGTGCCGATTAGGCTTTGTAACGGGTTTTATACCGATGATGAGATCGGCAGCGATCTGTTACCCCAAAAATCGTGTCCGTTAGTCAAGGCGACGGTAGGATGGTTTGCTTCGGATAATTTCTCTGACAAGCCTGATATCACCTTTTCTCCGACTACATGCGATCAAAAAACCAAAGCGGGAGCCATCATCGAGAGTTTCGGTCATACCGTCATCGATGTCGGCTTTCCCCGTACCAAAGAGAGTGAAGAGAGCCATCATTACTGGCGCGAGAGCGTCAAAAGTTTTGCGGTGAAACTCTCCAAATTTCAGGGGAAAAAACTGACCCGATCCAATCTGGAGAGTGCGATTAAAAAGATCGGCTACGCGCAGTCGCTCTACCACAAGCTCACCGAATTTCGGAAAAACAAAGCGGTTCCGATTTTGGGTGTCGATATGTTTTTGGTCACGAATGCTTTTTTCTTTGACAAAATAGATGAGTGGATCGGCGCGGTCGAAAAACTGGTTGCAGAGTTGGAACAACGGGCAAGTGCGGGTGTCAATGTAGCAGGAAAAGCGAGTCCGCGCATCGTTTATACGGGGTCACCGCCGATTTTCCCCAACTATAAAATCCCTCTTATCATCGAGCAGAGCGATGCGGTCATCGTCGCCGATGAGACGTGCAGTTCGAACCGTATGTTTAACGACATGGTGGCGGTGGATGAGTGGAATCTCTATGACATGATTGATTCGGTTTCGGATAAATATCTCAAAGCGTGTACCTGTCCGATATTCACCCAAAACGATGATCGAATCCGACGGATTATCCAACTGGTACGCAGTTACAGTGGGGATGGGGTGATCTATCAGGCGTTTGCGGGGTGTCAGGTGTATGAGATGGAACAGCGCAGCGTTCTCGCAGCTATGGAGCGCGAAGGGATTCCGATCCTCTATATCGAGAGCGATTACAGCCCTTCACAGCACGGGCAGCTTACGACGCGGGTTGAGGCATTCGTAGAGTCATTAAAAAATCGAAAGAGAATGAAAAAATGAGATATTTTGTAGGGATAGACATCGGCTCTACCGCGATTAAAATCAGTGTCGCGGATGAGAATAAAAATCTGGTTGGTCACAAAATCAGTGCGAGCGGGAGTATGTTTTACAAATACGCTCAAGAAGCTCTCGGGGAGTTGTTGCGCGAGCTGGGGATCGAGGAAAAAGAGGTCGTCTATACGGTAGCGACCGGATACGGGCGAAAACTGTTCAAAGAAGCGGATGAAAATGTGAGTGAAATCACCGCCAACGCTATCGGTGCGCAACAAGCCGCGAAAAGTTACGGCGAGATCAAAACGATCATTAACATCGGGGGACAAGACAGCAAGGCAATTTCTCTCGATGCGGAGGGAAATGTGGTCAATTTTGCCATGAACGACCGATGTGCGGCGGGGACGGGGAAATTTCTCGATGTCGTCGCGATGAATCTGGAGATCGGGGTGGATGAGCTGAGCGACTACCATTTCAAATCGGTGGGGACCCCGCTCTCGATCAGCAGTACGTGCGCCGTATTTGCCGAATCGGAGATTATCGGATTGCTGGGGAATAATCACAGCGTGGAAGATATCGTCTCGGGAGTCCATTACTCGATTGCCAAGAGGATTGTGAAATTGGTGAAGCGGATCGGGGTTAAAGAGAACGTCTATTTCGACGGAGGGCCTGCCCTCAATGATGGTTTGGTCAGTGCGATTGAAAATGAGTTGGGGCATAAGATCTTTGTCCCTGAATATCCGCAAATCACAACGTCGTACGGTGCGGCAGTGTTAGCGTGTGATGCATTTATGTGTGAATAAGGAAAACAGTGTGAGACAACGTCTTTTAACCCCTATAATCCTCACTTCAAGTGTAATGATTTCGACCGCGTGCGCGCAAGAGATTGTATCACTGGATAAAATACAGATTGAAGAAAATTATACGGCTATCGATGAGCGGAGGGATAATTCCATCGCAAAACGGATAATCAACGGAGCAGAGTTAACGCAGTACGGTGACACGAATGCACTGGAAATTCTCAGACGCACCCCCGGAGTCACTATTCCAAACGGCAAGGGAGCTAAAAGTGCTCCGGGAAAAGGGTATACCGTTGTTATGATAGACGGAGAGGAGACGACGACCAGTACGAGCCATCGTGCGAGCCCTTTGGAAAATATTTCTCCCGATATGATTGAAAAAATTGAGGTGATGACCAACGGTTCGGCAGAACATACCGCCGAATCGATGGGTGGGATCGTCAATATCGTCCTCAAAAAACCAAAAGCGGAAGGGTTGACAAGTGCAAAACTCTCTTTAGGAACCTATGGTGATTTGTTCAATGAGTCGTTGTATGCCCAACGAGAAGGGAAGGTTGACAAGGTATCGTATCTCGTCAATTTTACAGCATCGGAGCGACGTAAAAATGACGATTATGACGCCTTAAAACAAAGCAGTTCCGGCTACAGTCTCGAAAATCGAGAGGATGAAGTGCATAATCAATCGTTAAATGTACGAAGTAAAATCATTTATACCCCCTCTTCAAAAAATAAATATATGTACGACGGCTCATTAACACGGAATCATGATGCGGAGGATATCGATTCGCAAACGTTTCTGGATGGCGCACCTTCGGCTTCATCCGCACTTCGAAGCGAAGACCGTTCCATGAGTACAATGCTATGGTCAGCACTCAGCGGCGAACATCATCTCTCAAGCGATCAACTTTTAGAGTGGAAACTCAAAATACATCAATACGAAGAGGACGGAAAAACGGTATCGGCATCAACACCCGTTACGAATATCAAAAAAGATGACGATTATGCCTTTAGCCGTTTTTACGGAATGGAAGGGGTATATTCTCTGATCTTGGATGAACATTTTGTGAAATCCGGTATCGAGATTAAGCGCTCAAATCAGCGTGATGAGGTAACTCGTAGTGTTAACGGTGTCGATACGACGGGTGTGGGTGACAATGTCCATATGCGTGAGGATAAAGTCTCGTGGTATCTACAAGATGAGATCAATTTCGGCGAGACGACGGTTATCACACCGGGTATCCGATATGAAACGCTCTCACGAGATTTCGGAGCAACTTCCAATACCGATTATTTTGTCGGGTCACTTCATATTTTAAATCACCTAAGCGGCAAAGATAATATCCGGGCCAGTGTCGCCCAAACGGTGAGACTTCCGCGATTAAGCCAGCTATCAACAAGCACAAATACGACTCTCGATTATAATGATATTCATCGTCCGGACGTAACCGGAAATCCGAATCTGACCGAAGAGAAAGCGCTGAGTTACGAGCTCCGCTACGAGCATTTTTTTGAGGATAAGGGGATCGTAAGTATCGGCGGTTTTTATCGCAATATCAGCAATAAAATCGAAAATATCGTCCAATACGATACGCTAAGCGGACGGTATATCGAAAAACCGGAGAATGCGGGTAAAGGTTCGCTATACGGTGCCGAAATGGAGATCAAAAAATCGTTGAAAGACTATGTTGACGGATTGGGGATCTTTGCAAACGCGACACTGCAAGATTCAACACTTACCAATGCCCTGAGCGGAAATAAACGACCTATTAAACAAACTTCCAATTTTCTTTGTAATGTGGGATTCGATCACACGCTGAAAGATATAAAAGTAACTTACGGTGCGGCGTACCGTTATGTCGGAGGATATGATGATCCGCAGGAATATCTCATCTCTGAGTCGCAAAAAGGGTACGGGACGCTCGATCTTTATGCGAGTAAACGGATCGATAAAACGTTTAAATTGCAGTTTAATGTGAAAAATATCACGAGTGCGACTGTAGAGACAACTTCTCATCTGTATGATACATC
>NZ_JAQTQR010000060.1 GCF_028712165.1 Sulfuricurvum sp.
GGTAAGAAAGTGTTTCGGCAGAAATATAAGGTTCCAATGCAGATTGCGCATATGGCAATGTCATAAGTTCATGTTTCATTTTAATCCTCCTAAAAAAGAAAGTATTCACGGAACATAGTAACTTATAATGATAAAACATTATAATAAATAAATATAGATGAATTATTTATTCAGGTAAGATTTAAAAAATATGTCAGATTTTTTTCTATTTCGTTTTATCAATTTTTTTAATATTATTTACCTATTTTGAATATAAATACAAATTCTAAATAAAGTTTAAACTAATATTGTTTTTATATAATCACTAATAACAAAATAAAAGGAAGTTTTATATGAGTTCTAAAAGTACCATGAGCTATTTTAGGAGTTCAATTATTTTCGCTTTGTTCGCATTGCCGATAGGATATTGGATAGGTGGTTTAATAGGTATGTACAGCATGTCTATTTTAGCCATTCTTGAGGTGAGTCTAAGTGTCGATAATGCTGTCGTAAACGCAAAAATTCTCAGTTCATGGGATCAAAAGTGGAGAGCACGATTTATATTGTGGGGGATGCTTATCGCTGTATTTGGTATGCGTCTTATTTTCCCGATCATGATCGTTTCAGTGACGACCGACCTTTCTCCTCTTGCCGTATTAAGTATGGCGGCCAATGAACCAGATAAATATGCCGCATCATTGGAAGCAGTCCATCATGAAGTCTTGGCATTCGGTGGAGCATTTCTAATGATGGTCGCTCTAAGCTTCTTTCTAAACCAACACAAAGATGAACATTGGTTATCATGGTTTGAAAAGCCTATGACAAGATTAGGACAGATTGAAGCGATTGAAATGGCACTCGTTCTTATCACTCTTTATTTCATATCCAATCAATTAGATATGGAAAAACAAATCAAAGTTATCATATCAGGTATTTTCGGTCTCATCACCTATATTGCTGTCAAAGGCTTCGCATCACTTATGAGCTCTGGTGAAGAAAGTGCCGATGTTGGTGAGCACCTTATCAAGCAAGGGATAGGTGGATTTATTTATTTAGAAGTTCTCGATGCCTCATTTTCATTTGACGGTGTTATCGGAGCATTTGCACTTTCAAATAATATCTTTATTATTATGTTGGGATTAGGTATCGGTGCATTTGCTGTCAGATCAATCACTATTATGTTAGTAGATAAAGGGACAATGTCTACCTATCGATATTTAGAACATGGTGCATTTTGGGCGATTTTCGCCTTGGCACTTATTATGCTGATAGGATTAATCTATGAAATACCAGAATGGTTTACAGGTTTGTTGGGTGCATTTATGATTGTACTTGCTCTGATAAGCTCTATACAAGCTAATAAAAAAGATGTCGACGGAAAATCTTACGCATATTAAAAAAGGATATTCAATGCAATTTTCAACAGAAAAACTTAGCAGTAGCACAAAAGCATTTCAGTTTTCTACCGTAAAAGGTATTTCTTCTTTTAAAATGACTCTAAATTGGGAGGGTACACAAGATGTTGATTTGTCTGTATTTGGACTTAGATCCAATGGTAAAATCGATGAAAAACATTTTGGATACGTCTTTTTTTATTTTTGGCTTGAGCAGGTCAAAGCCGGTTCTGATGTATCCAGTATGATCAAAGTCAATGCATATAAAACGTATGAAACCATTGATGGTGCATTAGTCCATTCAGCTGATATTAAAAACGGTTCAACGCAAAGTGAAGATGAATGGGTTATCTTTACCCCTTCCAAAGTTGCCGATTCGATTGAAAAACTCGCTATCGTCGCGAGTATCCATGGAAACGGTTCGTTTGGTTCTGTTGAAAACACTATTTTCTCAATAGAAGATGCTGATACAAATACAACTATTCAACAATACGATCTTAGCAAAAACTTCAGTAGCTCAAAAATCATCTTATTAGGTGAGCTTATTAAAAAAATGGGCGTATGGGAGTTCCAACCTATCGGCGATTCGCACGCTGAGGCAAGCTTAGATTCGGCACTAAAAGCCTATGGTGTACCGATGTAACTGAAAATATTTACATGGCAACTACAACCCATAAAAGTATTTTTTCAGATATCAAAGATCGCTCACCCAAGGGTGAGAGTATTTTTAATTCGGCTAATTTATCTGATAACACCAGTTCAGAGAGAAAAAGTTTATTTAACAATGAACATAAGCAAGCACTTGAGCCATCGAGTATCTTTTCTGAAAAAATAGAGCGTACTATTCCGAAAACAAAAAAAATCTTTCAACTGGAATCGTTTATTCCTGAAATTTCGGATAGCATAGAATTTAATCCATCTGAAAAAAAGATACTGAATGATTTAAAATTTGGTCCCGATGATATTGAAAAATTTCTATCTTTTGATAAAGAAGTTATCGAACTATTCCAAAAAGAACTCTCCTCTTTGGTCAATATTCTCTATCGTGACGAATTTTCAAAATCCAGACAACTGCTGTCAAGACTTTTAGAAATTGTAGAAGAAAATGAAGAAGAAAGAAAATTCTTCTTTTTCAAATCAAAACGAAATACACAAGAATTGAGCGAAGAAATTAAATCTATTATCAAATCTTTAAAAGATTATGAAAACCGGATTACGGATTCAAGAACGGAACTCAATAACTATTTAGCAACGTTTGATTCCATTAAACATAATCTTACCCGATATAAAAAAATTGCTTTGTATTTACTCGAATACGGTCATTACGATGTTTTTGACAATCCACAGCAGATTAAAGCTATTTTGATTCATAAAATATCAAATATAGAGGAGAGACTTTTACAAATTGATACCGGCAGTGAGATTCATACGTTAAAGACATATTTGATCGATTTTTCTTTAATCATTGAAAATGTGATCTTACAAAACTACTCGTACTTAATTAGCTTAGCACACGAGAGTACGGAACATCATCTTGATCGAAAAAATATCATAATTCAAAAATTGAAAGGGTTTTTAAATGGCTGAAATTAAATTTTCCGTAGAGAAAAAAGCGGAAGGAATTAAGTTTAAAATTGAGAAAAAAATAGGTAGAAGTGTATCAGCACAAGTATGTTTGCTTCTCGATAAAAGCGGAAGTTTCGAAGACGAATATCAAAGCGGTCTCGTACAAGAGGTTTTACAAAATATTTTTCCGTTTGCTCTAGTTTTTGATCCGGATAAATCTTTGGATTTATTTACCTTCCATCATCGCTCGCAAGAGAGAAAATCTGTAACCCTCCAAAACTGGGAAAACTATATAAAAGATCAACGTCTTGATCGAGACAATGACTGGGGAAATACATACTACGCATATCCGATAGAAGATGCCTTAAAAAAATACGGTTTTTTGGAGATTAAAAAAACAGGAGGATTTTTGGGTTTCAATTCCACAAAAACTATGTTATTTAACCAAAACTCATCTGATGGGCATCCCGTGATATGTTACTTGGTTACTGATGGAGAAAATGCTGATAAATCAGAAACCGACAAGTTAATCAAATCGTGTCAGGACAATAAACAAAATATCTATTTTATGTTGATCGGCATCGATAATGACGGTAACCAAGATTTTAAATTTTTAGACAAACTCGCAAAGAAATATAACAATTGCGGATTTGTTACAATTAAAGACCTTCGACAATCACTTAAAAATGACACTTTTGATGAGCTAATCTTTCAAGATGAACTTATGAATTGGTTAAGCGAAAAAAAATAAAGGATAAACCCAATGAGTCTATTTAACGAAACTCTCGAAAAAAACGAAGTTAGCGTTGCCCACAACACACAAATTACACTTCATCTACCTGCCATCATTATGGACAAAATGGAACAAAACAATATAAGCTTCACCCCTGAAATGAAAGAAGAGATTCAAAAGCTTACCGAATCGTTTCCAACAACGTTTTTATCACCTACTATCGATGATTCCATAGTTAAATTCGGTTCAGATGTTGAAGTGAATCTAAAGAATTATTACAACTCGGTTCTTCAAACATTACAACCTAAAGGGATCGCACAGGTAAGAGCGATTATTAATGAATTACAAAATAACAATGAAACGACCAATGAAAGGCTTCAAGAGATAGAAAAAGAAGCAGCAGAATACTTTGATGCACCGTGGTGGATCAAATTTATTGGTCTTTTCTCCAAAAAATTATCAAAAAAAATGATAGAGAATCGAAAAAAGAACGGTGATTCCCTTATTGAGAATGCTTTCAAAAATGAACGTGAAAAAATTCAAAAATTCATGACAAATATTGATAAAAAGTTTAAAACAGAGACAGAATCGTTAATCCATGATCTGTCCATCAACAAAGAGATGATCAAAAAACATCATGAATTTACACTCAAATATGCTATTCTAGTCGCTGCGGGCTACGCCATAGTCGAAAAAGCGAAAGATGAGCTCAACCGTTCGACTGATGAAACTGCCAAACGATTGATTGAAACAAAACTTAGATCATTCGAAGCCAGACTCTTTCCTTTAGAAAGCCAACTTGCCGAAGCACCGACGAGATTTGAAGAACTTTTTATCGATGAAGACACTAAAGTAAAAACGATTATTATCTTTCAAAACAACGGCAATAAAATCATTTTAGATATTCAAAAAGCGATAATCTCTTTAGTAAGTTCATATTCCAACCGTTCCGCAATCGACTTTCTTGAATCTCAGCTCAATTTAAATGATGCGCTGAATAAAAGGGCTCAAAAAGTACGTGCCGAAACATCGATCCGTGCAACAAATTTGTTGGGTGATTTAGCAGAGCAAAGAGTCAATACCATTGCTCTAAATGCAAAGATGATTAGTGATCTAAAAACTCAATTGAATGAAGCGGAAAATATCAGTAACCAAAAACTTGATCATGCCAGAACAATTTTGCAAGAAGTAATTCGTCACTCATTCAATTAACCACCCCCAACAAAATCAAGCAACTCTATCGTGTCTCCCTCTTTTAAGGGGGTGCTGTTCCATGCATCTTGTTTTACTATTTCCATATTAAGGGCTGATGCCATAACCCTCTCCTCCAATCCCAGTGATCGGATCAAATCCAGCATTGTCGAGCCTTCAGGAATCTCTCTTACTTCACCGTTTACTTTGATCTTCATACCATGTTCCTCTACATATAAAGTTTTATCATTTGCGCCACGAGCAAATTTTTCTTTGCAATTGCAAAATCATACGGAGTCGCACCGTCATTATTTTTTAAATGAGTGTCCGCTTTGGATTTGAGTAGAAAATCAGCCACCTCTTCATTGCCGCTAAAGGCCGCCTGATGCAACGGTGTAATCCCATCATTATTGGCTAAATTAACATCTGCTCCGTGCAGTATCACAAAGGTGACAAGCTCAATATTTTTTTTCTTTACGGCCAAAATAAGCGGAGTATTGCCGTTAAAGTCCTGGGCGTTAATATCTGCGCCTTGATCAAGAAGCAATTGTGCGATTTTCAAGTCTCCCAATTTTATCGCCACATGCAGTGCGGTAAGACCTGCTTTGTTTTGTTCATCGACATTAGGGTTTACTTTAAGATAATTTTGGATTTTTTCGATATTTCCATCATAGACGGCATCATGTAAAACCCCACCAAAGGCGACCGCAAAACAGATACATAATACCAATACTCCGCGCATTTGTTATCCTTTCAGAAACCGTATCATTTTAAATCGTTCTCCCATCAAAGACGGGGTTATCAAAATTTTCACTTTTTCAAGTTCCTGTGTGTATATCTCTTCACTTGCGTGCTCTTTAAGCATCGCTAAAAGATCCAGAATACCCATCTCTACGAGGGCTACAAGCTGTGTCGCATATTGGACACATTCTATACTCTGTGAATCAAATGCCTCTTTAACATGAGTAAAATTGACATCATAGGTAATATCGCATGTGCCGTAAGCCTCTGCAAGATTTAGATCCTCATAAAACAGAGGATAAACCTGATGGTTTTGATAGACACGAATCGAAAAATCGCTCCGTGCATCCAGTTCGCCGTAATCAAAACTCATAAATTCAAAACGCTTTGCCGTCCTCAACATTGCTTCTGCGAAAGATTCATATCCTACGGAAATTTCCCCACGGTCTTGCTTGTATTTCTCTGCTAAAGCAATGATTTCAGGGGATTCAACATCAAAGAGCACTTTATGATTTTCAACACGGCCGATTTTACCTTTATACACCAACTCACAACCGAAGGCATCAAAAATTTCATTTGCCAGAAAGAAGATACATTTTTCATCCAATTCGGATAAATCTGAATAATGTTCCAATTTCACGGCATTGCCGAACGATTCATCAAAATAGGCTTGCTGCGCTTCACGCAACTGCTCAAAACGTTCAACTATGCCGAAACGAAGCGTTTGCAGTAATTGGGGGCGCAACGTATGGATAAACTCAATAATATCGGCAAGAAGATATCCATGATGGGCACCAATCTCACAAATTAGCGAGTCAGAACGTAAAAATCCCTCGTCAATACGGGCAATAATATGTTTGGCAATCGTCCCTCCAAAAAATTTCGAGGTACTTACTGCCGTATAAAAATCCCCTTTTTTACCAATCGGACGATAAGTGGCATAATACCCATCGACTCCATAGAGCCAATCGTGCATATAGTCGCTAAAGTGCACGTTTATAACACCTTCATCGCATTTTCAAGGCGTTTGAATCCTTCATCAATATCGGCTTTGGTTATCGTAAGCGGCGGTAGAAAACGGAGTGTATTACGTCCCGCTTTGAGGACAATCACGCCGGCTTCACGGGCTGCATTGATTGTTTTTGCCAATGTATCCGCATCTACGACACGTAATCCACGCATCATTCCAAGTCCGACATGTTCCAAAAACACTGCCGGATGAACCTTTGCAAATGCAGCTAATGCTGTTTCAAAATAGAGAATATGCTCATCCAGCTCACCGCTCTCTTTGATCTCGTTAAGAATATCGAGCACTTCATTTGCCGCCGCAGTGGAGAGATAATTCCCCCCGAAAGTAGAACCGTGATCGCCCGGTGCAAAAATATCTTTTTTAGATGTCATTACGACACCGATCGGAACTCCTCCGCCGAGACCTTTGGCCAATGTGATAACGTCCGGTTCGATTCCATAAAGATTTGATGCTAAAAACTCGCCTGTACGATAAATCCCGGTCTGAACTTCATCCACCATGAGCAAAATATCGCGTGATTTCAGCATTGCCGCCAATGCCTGCACTTTTGCACGATCTTGCGGCTGAACTCCGCCTTCTCCTTGCACCAGTTCAATCATCACGGCGACCGTATGATCATCGATTAAAGACTCAATCTCGTCGATATTTTTGGCGTACACGAATCCGTCAGGAAACGGACCAAAGTAATTATGCATCGACTCCTGTCCAGTAGCTTTCAATGCTGTAATCGTGCGTCCGTGAAACGAATGATCCAGAGTAATGATTTTATAACGCTTCGGTTGTCCTTCCACCTCTCCGTACTTTCGGGCAATTTTGATAGCCCCCTCATTTGCTTCGGCACCGCTGTTGCCGAAAAAACATTTCATGTCGTAACCACTGAGTTCTACAATACGGCGCGCACACGCCGCTTGCGGTTCAATGTAGTAGAGATTGGAAACATGGATCACTTTGCTTACTTGATCGCATATCGCTTTGGTTAGACGTTCGTTTGCATGTCCAACACTGCACACTGCAATACCCGCAGCAAAATCGATATACTCTTTACCATTGCTATCGATTAGAGTGGCATTTTTCCCTGACACAAAACTGACATTTTGTCGTCCGTATGTCGGCAATACATAATTTTCAAAATTGTTCATCATTTTTTAGTTACCTTTATTTTAATTTCTTGATACACGGCACTTTCACCCTCATAACTGAGCAATGCCGGAGTTAATACATTCCCATCAACAGTTCCCGAATAGATAAGAAGACAATCACGCCGCAGCCTCAGATCGTGTTTTACGATCATCTCTACGGTACCTGTGTGTGAAGAGAGCTCAACCCTCATCCCCTCATCAAACCCTGCGTCAGGATGGAAATATACCCCTTCTGCCCTGTGAAACTGCGAATTCAGCCCCTTTGGATATTTCGAGGTGATGAGATAAAACCCCTCAGAGCTATCGAAACTCAGATCTATCTCATCTAAAAACTCAAATTCACCCTTTTCAAATCCATCTTGATAGGGGATAAGAGGTTTGTGCGGACGATATCCGACACCCTCTTGATAATCGATCTGAGATTGAAGAGTTTCCAGATAAAACGGTTCACTCTCCAAATCAACCCCGAAGGCATCACACAACACACGTGTCAGCTCATATTCACTCAATCCGATTGTCCCTTCTACAACTTTACGCATTTCTTGAAGGGTATAATCACCGTATGAGCTGCGAACGTCATCTTTTTCCAAAAACGTTTTTGCCGGAATAACCAAATCAGCTGCTTGAGACGTTTCATTCTCATACAATCCGAAATAAACACTAAAGCCTGCGAGCGAAAACGAATTTTGCACCCCTCTCGTATTGGGCATTTGAGAAAGGGGATTGGCTCCTTGAATGAAAACACAATTATACTTCGAAAAATCAACGGTCGGCTTACTAACCCGATGGGTTATACTTTTAAACGGCAACTCTATTCCGCTGAGTGAATCTCCCACATAACTTACACCGCATCCGGGTTTTCCGAAAAGTCCCATTATCGCTCCGAAGCCGTCGATAGCGCGAAGTACATCGGCACCGTTTTGATATTTCTGTACCCCTACGCCGATCAGAATAGCCGTCTTTTTCCCTTGTATCAGTTCCAATATCGCACCGATTTGACCAAGAGTGACATCTATGGTGTCCAATGTCGCTTTGATCCGTACCGTTTGAGTCAGCTCATAAAAATCATTGTATTCACTTGCATGATTTTCTAAAAATTCACTATCCTGCAACCCTTCGATAACTGCAAACCGGCTTAACAACAACGCCAAATGCAAATCACAATGCGGCTTGATCTGAATATGCAGATCAGCTTTTTGTGCAATCGCCGTTTTAAGAGGATCGATAACAATGATTTTTTTACCCTCTAAAAAAGGCAATAAATGCGAATGCGTCGTATGGGGGTTCCGACCCCAAAACACAACGACCTCACTCTCTTGGATCATTTGAGGGGAAAGAATCTCATTTTTCCCGCGTCCGAGAAAAACGCCCGCTTCACCCGCTCCGTCACATAACGATCCGGATGTTCCGACCGCTTTGATGGAAGCAAAAAAATGTTCGCACACACGTTGCATTAAACCTATATTGCCGCTTCCTCGATAATAGAGCAACTGATCGGGTTTAGATGCTCTAATCTTCTCAACCAAGGTTTCAAGCGCTTTCTCCATCGATACCGTTTCACCGTTCAATCTCGGTACCGCTATACGTTCCTGCTGCGTAAAATGCTTAAGATGGGGACATAAATATCCACTCGTTACAGGGTGTGTTTTATCTCCCTTCAGTTTTCCGTTCTCATCGACATACATATGGCATGCATCATAACAATCGAGCGGACACGCAGTGGTTTGATTCATTTTTACTACTCAACTTTCATAATACACATCAAAAGAAACAGGTACACACCGATTCCCTTTTTTCTAAACGATTTAAGGGTATTTTACCCTCCTCACCCTTTAGATTTTAGTAAAAAAAATACCCGAATTAGGATATGATAAACAAATATAAAATAATCGAGGTTACTATGTCTCTTTTGGAACATGTCGATGCCGCAACCAATCTAGCAAAAAATAATGAAGTCCAACTGTTAGTCTTTAAAATCGATGCAGCAGAAACATCTCCCTATTACGCTATCAATGTTTTTAAAACCCGTGAAGTGGTTGAAGCAAAACGTCACCATCTCACTCAAATCCCCGGTGCCCATTCTCTCTTAGAGGGGACGATTGTCTTACGGGAAATGCAAATACCAATCCTCAATCTTCCCAGATGGCTGGGGGTAGAGCTTGACGATACAAAGAAAAAAGCATCAAATCTTCTTATCTGTGACTTTAACGGAATCATTATCGGGATACGTATCATGTATGCGTACCGCGTAATTAAAAAGAATTGGAATGAAATGCATTCACCGGATTCTTACCGTCTGGGTGATGACGGTGTCGTTATTAACGATACACGCCTTGATGACGGGAGTTTATGTCTTGTCCTCGATTATGAAAAACTTTTGGCAGAAGTCATCCCTCAAGCAATGGTCAATGTAGATATAGCGGCAAAAGCATTGTCGAATATCACGATTCCGGAAAAACTGAAAAACGGTGTTGTTCTCATTGCTGAAGATTCAAAAACAGCTCAACGACATTTGATCCATATTTTTGAGCATGCCCATATCGGCTATCAAATTTTTAACAACGGCAAAGATATGATTGAATTTATTGCACGACATCCGAATCCCTCTTCGATTCCTGCGATCATCACCGATATTGAAATGCCTGAAATGTCAGGCTTTACAGTTATTCAACGTCTTAAATCCAATCCTGAAACAAAATCTATTCCCATTATCGTTAACAGCTCTATGACAGGGGAAAATAATAAACGTGAAGCAGCCAGTCTTGGGGCAGACGGTTTTATTGATAAAACGAAGAGTGAAAATATATTGCCGCTTATAGTGGAAAAAATGAATGATATTGCAGCACTGAGACTTCTCCCCTCATAAAAGGGAGAAAAGAAGAACGATTTACTCGACGACAGCCAATACTTGGCCTGCTTCGATTTTGTCATTAACATTGACATTGATGGATACTATTTTACCTGCACGTGGAGCAACTACGTCGATCTCCATTTTCATTGCTTCAAGAATCATAATTTTATCACCGACATTTACACTGTCGCCTACAGATGCAACCAATTTAAATACAGAACCCGGAAGTTCAGCACAAATCGCGTTTGCATTGACAGCTGGAGCTGAAGGTGCCGCAGGTGCTACCGGTGCAGCTACTGCTGCAGGTGCCGCGACTACTGTCGGTGCTACTTGAACGCTTGCGTTTCCACCTACGATTTGTACATTATATTGTTGTCCGTCTACGATAACTGTGTAAGTTCCGTTTGCCATAAGTTGAGTCTCCTGTAGTGTTGATTGAACTGTTTCTTGTGCCGCTTTCGGGCTATTTTTTCGAACATTGACGGTTGCTTCCCCTTTGAGGAAAGCAATCCCTTTGACATCGCATGAAGCGGCGATGAAAATGTTTTCATCCGTTGCTTCAATACCTTCATCATTCAAACGCTTAGTCCAATATGTGACCGATTTTGTTTCATCCCGATCAGCAATATCGATTGCATTATCGGTAGTAGGTTCCATTTTGAGTTGTTCTTCTGCGATACGAACCACTTCTGCGTCAGGTGCAGTAGGAGTTTTACCGAAGTAACCCAAAACCATTTTTCCATAACCCGGAGCGATTTTTTTCCATGGCCCTAAAAGAGCATTGTTAAGCGCTTGCTGAAAATAAAATTGAGAAACCGGAGTTACAGATGTACCGTACCCCCCTTTTTCCACAACTTCACGCATTGCATGAATGACTTCAGGATAACGGTCCAACATATTGTTATCACGCATCATCTGAGTATTTGCTGTCAATGCACCACCCGGCATAGGTGAGAAAGGAATGAGAGGTGAGACCTGTGTCGCTTCAGGAGGCATGAAATAATCTTTCAAACAATCCCCTAATACTTCTTCGTATTTAAGAATTTTTTCGAGTTCAAGACCGCCGAGATCGAAATTCTTACCTTTTACTGCGTGCAGCATAGTTAAAATATCCGGTTGTGATGTACCGCCGCTCACAGGAGCTGCCGCCATATCGATACCGTCAATTCCCGCATCCAATGCAGCTAAATAACAAGCTACGCTTACCCCTGCAGTCTCATGGGTATGAAGACGCAAATGAGTCCCTTCCGGAACCAAACGACGAGCCATTTGAATGGTTTCATAGACTTTTTGTGGACTCGATGTTCCGCTCGCATCTTTAAAACAGATAGAATGGTATGGTATACCGGAATCTAAAATTTCACGAAGTGTTTTTTCATAGAAATGTACATCATGTGCACCTACACATCCCGGAGGAAGATCCATCATGGTCACTACAACTTCGTGTTTGAGCCCGTGATGAACGATTCGTTCACCTGAATATTTAAGATTTTCAACATCATTAAGTGCATCAAAATTACGGATCGTTGTCGTTCCGTGCTTTTTAAACATCTTGGCGTGTAAATCAACCATCTCACGGCTTCCGGTATCAAGCATTACCGTATTAACCCCGCGCGCCAATGTTTGGAGGTTTGCATCCGGTCCTACGATGGCGCGAAAACGGTCCATCATATCAAATGCATTTTCATTCAGATAGAAAAAAAGGCTTTGAAAACGGGCACCGCCCCCAAATTCGAAATGTCGGATTCCCGCCTCTTTAGCTGCCTCAAGGGCAGGGAAGAAATCCTCCATAAGTACACGTCCTCCGAAAACGGACTGAAAGCCGTCACGGAAGGTAGTGTCCATTATATCGATGTATTTTTTTGCCATTTACGTCATCCCTGCTTCATAAGATTGTTGTGGTGGTGAATCGCCGCAATTACTGCGGCCACACCCAGTAAACCGCCATTTTGAGAACTCTCGATTTCATGATGGTGTATTGCAGCTGCGATTGCAGCTACTTTTGCCCGCACATCATTGTTTTCTTGATCGTGATGATGCAACGCTGCTGCTATCGCAGCTATTTTAGCACCCTCTATACGATCAAGTGATGATGTTTCAGAAGCCATTACGGCACCTTCACTTGCAAAGTTTCGAGATTCCGGGGTATTGTTGGATTGAAATACTGAAAAATACTTCATTACTTTGTTGAGTAATCCCACTTGCTATCCCCATATATAGTTTGCACGCGTATTCGTAACACGATTCGTGATTCTATTACAAAGTTCATTAAAAAAGATTTACTGAATCTCATTTCAATGAACCTTTTAGTTTCTTTCGTTACAATCCGCATCATTTTTTAAGACGGAGAAATATCATGGATCTTAGCAAAATCGGTTACGGAGAAAATCCGGATAAAGTCAAAGCAATTATTGAGATTGCATGCGGATCAAACATCAAGTATGAAGTTGAAAAAGAGAGCGGTGCTTTAGTGCTTGACCGCGTTATGCATTCGGCTATGTACTATCCTGCAAACTATGGTTTTGTAAACAAAACACTTTCACAAGACGGTGACCCGGCGGACATTTTGATCCTTACTGAGTATCCGATGGTAGAAGGGTGTGTTACGAACTGCCGATTGGTCGGTGTTTTGATTATGGAAGACGAAAGCGGTATCGATGAAAAGCTTCTTGCCGTTCCGACTTCAAAAATTGACCCTACATTCGAAGAGATTCAAGATCTTGGCGATATACCGAAACATACTTTGGCAAAAATCAAAAACTTCTTTGAAACCTATAAAATGCTCGAGCCTGGCAAATGGGTAAAAGTAAAAGGGTTTGAAGACAAAGCATCTGCAACAAAAATCCTCGAAGATGCTATTAAAAACTACAAAGAGTAAATGACTATGATCGATTTCGGCTCACCTGATATTTTTGCGTACGCGATCTTCGGACTTATTTTAAACTTTGTCTTCTCTATTGCGTTCGGTCTGTATTTAAGCAAAAATATCGGCGTCGAAGAGATGATGCTCTCAAAAGGAGATCGTCAGCAACCTTGGTGGCTTTCAATCTCCCTGGCAATACCTTTTGCCAAAATGATTATTACCCTTTATCGGGTTGCTATTTTACAACTCTACTTTCTGGATCAAGGAAAAAGTCATAAAGAATACTGGATCTATCTCACTAGTAATGATTCGTAACCTGCAACTCTAATTTGTTAACGCTTCTTCCTTTTTTTTCTCTTCCCGATAATTTCCATAAAAAATGTTTCAATTCTACTCAATGAGCTATTTTTTTACCCTTTTTTTTATCTCTTTTAGAAAATTTTATACATTGAAACTTAAACAACAGGATGCATTTATAATATTTTAAAACAATTTATATTCATTAACTAGCCCAAACTTAATCACAGCTTTCCCGCTGTAAGGTGCTCTATCCACCTTTTCTATTAGATTTTCTTAACATATTCATTTAGAAAGGTCACACCATTGTTATCCGCTCCGTAGTACCCTAAAATTTCACATTCCATTTACGAGGTGCAACTTTTGAGATTTCTTTCCCTTATTCTACTTCTGGCCTTGTCGCTTTTTGGTGACACAATGACCCCTAAACAACTTCATGTTTTACAAACTGTACGCGATGTTGCAAAATCAATCCCTGATAAAAACGGCAAAACGTACGAAAATACAGTAAGTGCAATTTGTTTAACAGAGAGTAGTGCAGGAAAAAATACCATTGGGGATTTCCGTCATAAAAAATCTATTACCAAAGCTTCACTAGGGCCAATGCAAATTCAAGTTGCTACGGCACGCCACGTAGCACGTAATGTTAAAAAACTCCGCTGGCTAAATAAACTCACCGATATTCAATTAGCCGGACGATTATTGGGCGATATCAAGCTCTCTGCGCAAGTTGCAACCTACTATGTCATTTTGCTGCATGAACAACGTGCTGACAAATTCAATGCCATCAGCGGATACAACGGCGGATCTGTCAACCATCCTTATTACGCACGTGTTATGAAAAACATGGACATCGTCAATCATCTGGTCTCTTCCGGTAAACTCTCCTAATTAATTATAGTATAATACTTCCAACACAGAATGGAGGGGCAAATGGATGATGAAAAACTAAAAATTGTACTTGCACTTCTGAGCGGTATCATCTTTAGTCTCATTTTTATCCTATTGGCTTTTGTTCTTCCTGTATACCCTCCTAAAGTTCCTCCGAAGACTATGGATTCGGAACTTCGAAAAATATCCAAAGAATATAAAAAGAGTCAACTCAAACCTCCGCCCGAGCATCACTAAAACATTAATTCGCTATTCATTAATTCTGATCCTATTTTAATCAATTATACCGTCAACTGCAATCAATATCTGTAGAAAAATGTGGTATCATATTTTTGGATCCGATCTTGTATTGTGCAGAGGATTAAATGAATGATAAATCATTGCCACTAAATTCTAATATACTCGATTACGAAGAAGTTAGTAAGTGCGAGAGACTAAAATTCGCAATTAACTCTTCGGAAGACGGAATATGGGAATATAATATTCAAACCAATACAACTTATGTATCCAAGCGATGGTTAGAGATCATCGGATATGATGAGTACGAATACCAAAGCTCAATTGAATCATGGAAAGCACTTTTGCATCCTGAGGATAGAGATTTGGCGTTGGGAGTACTTTTAAACTCCATCGCTAATAAAATCGAAAGTGCCCATGTCCGTTACCGTGTCCAACATAAAAATGGAGAGTGGATTTGGATCTATGATCGCGCCAAAATTCTTTTTGATACGGATGGAGTACCGCTTATTGTCGCCGGATTTCGCACCGATATTACAAAACAAGTCGAACTGGAAATCCATAACGAAGAACTTGCTGCCATAGTTCAACATGCTTCGACTGAAGTATATGTAGTGGATTCTGAAACTCTACGCTACCTATATGCCAATAACGGTGCCCTTAAAGCTCTAGGATATACCTTAGATGAGCTCAGCAATCTCACACTCAAAGACATTAATCCTGAATTGACGGATAAACAGATTGAAATATTTAAACAATATCTCACTCATATTTCCCCAACCCTCAGTAATATTTCACATCATAAATGTAAAAACGGCTCACTATATCCGGTTCAAGCGAGCGTTTACAAACTCATGTATCAGGGTAAGCCTTCTATCGTTATTTTCGATACCGATATTTCTGAACTCTCTGTAACACAAGAGCAACTTCGTTATCAGGCTACACATGATGCACTGACGCAACTTCCTAATCGGATACTCTTTCAAGATCGACTTCAAATGGCAATCAAGAAAAATAAACGCTATAAAGAAAAAATTGCAGTTTTATTTCTCGATCTGGATCATTTTAAACAAATCAACGATTCTTTGGGACACCACGTCGGAGACAAACTTCTCATACGCGTTGCAAAACGGCTTCAGTCGATTTTACGTGAGAGTGATACGATCGCCCGTATGGGGGGGGATGAATTTAATATTTTTTTAGATGAGATTCATGATCCTAAAACTCTGATAGATATCTCTGAAAAACTGATTCATTCCTTTAAAGAACCTTTTGTTATCGATCAGCACCGCCTATTTACAACCTTAAGTATCGGTATTTCAATCTATCCGGATGATGGGAAAGATCCGGAAGCGTTGCTAAAAAATGCTGATACCGCAATGTATCGTGCCAAAAATGAAGGGAGAAACACCTATCAGTTTTATGCCAGTGAAATGGGTGAAAAAGCATATCAACGGATTATTATGGAAAATGCCTTGCATATAGCCCTCAAGGAGCATCAATTTGTCCCCTACTACCAACCTCAGGTTAATCTTTTAAATGGAACATGGGTCGGGATGGAAGCGTTAGTACGATGGAAACATCCAACTCTGGGAATCATCTCACCGTCTGATTTTATCCCTTTGTGTGAAGAGACAGGACTCATCCAAGATATCGATTTTTTCATTTTTGAAAGCGTTGTAAAACAACATGTAGATTGGGTAAAAATGGGGATTCAGGTTCCAAAAATTGCAATAAACTTTTCCGCAAAAACTCTCGCCAATCGTCACATTGCCAAAGAAGTGGAATCAATTATGAAATTTTACAGCTGTGCACCGCAATGTATTGCAATCGAGGTTACCGAATCACAAATTATGCGTGATCCTCAAGAGGTCATCGAAATATTAGGCGAATTAAAAGCGCTTGGACTGGAAATATCCGTCGATGATTTCGGTACCGGTTATTCTTCCCTTTCGTATCTAAAACGTTTCCCGATAGACAAACTCAAAATAGATCAAAGTTTCATACATGATATCCCGAGGGATGAAGAAGATATGGCAATTACCAAAACCATAATCGGATTGGCTCATAATCTCAAATTGGACGTTATTGCAGAAGGTGTTGAGACAATTGAACAGAAAAACTTTCTGCTCGATAACGGCTGTTTATTGGGACAGGGCTATTTGTTTTCAAAACCTTTGGATACGGCAACAATGACAGAACAACTGTCGATTCATTCGAACTTTTGAGAAGATATTTCAGAGTGTATGTTATACTTTACCTATTAATTAATATAGAGGGTATACATGTTTAATCTTTCAACAATCAAAGGTAAGCTGATTGCTTTAATGGCATTAAGCTTCATAACTTTTTTAATATTGGGATATCTTGCTTTCAGTAATAATAAAGACGGTATCAAAACCGCTACTCGAATGGTATTACTAGGTGATATCCGAGCGCATACCAATGCAGCTGCCGGAGAGCTTAGAGGTTATCAATTATATTTGAAACCAAAATTTCTGGATAATTACAATGAACGCAATCAAAAACTGCTTGAATCAATAGAAAAGCTTTCCGCGATGACACGTTCACAAGAGAACAAAGATCGTTTATCAGCTCTTGCTGCTTCTTATAAAGAGTGGAACAAAATGAATGAACCGCGTATGGCTATGATTGAAAAATATCAAAAAGCCATTTATACAGATGAGTTTGAACAAAGTGCTGAGGGACATGAACTTGAGCAAATATCCAAAAAATCCACAGATATGTATGAAGAGATGGTCAAGTCAGAACGAGCCTTGGTAAAATCGATGGAAGAAAAAAATCTGGCAACACTTGATTCCAATGCAAGCACTATCGAAATTATTATCACTGTCATTGCACTTTTTATGATGGGAATGTTTTATTTACTTATCCAAAATATTATGGGTTCCATCTCACGTTTGGAAGAGACGATAGAAGCAGTCGCTAAAAACCGAGACTTTACCAAAGATGCAAAAATAGAAGGAAACGATGAACTCTCACAAATGGGTCGCAATCTTAATGATCTCGTGAAAATGCTACGACAAGCTTTTCAAGGTATCCGCTCGGCTTCCAGCGAAAACCTCTCTGTCTCTGCTGAACTCTCTGCCACAACTCTGAGTATCGGTAAAGCCGCTGAATCGGAAGCAAAAATTGTGGCTCAAACCACAAATGAATCCGACCAGATGAAAGAGACAATGAAAGCCTCTGCTGCAGAATCCAAAATTGTGCGTGAAAAAGCCGTCGGCGCCAGAGAGAACCTTCAAGAAGCGCAATCGGCTCTCCACAACACTATCGAGCAACTTTCACTGACCGTACAAATGGAGGGAGAAATTAATGACCGTCTTAATTCACTTTCGCAAGAAGCCTCCCAAGTCAAACAGGTTCTTACCGTTATCGCCGATATTGCCGATCAAACCAATCTCCTCGCCCTGAATGCAGCGATTGAAGCGGCACGCGCAGGTGAACACGGACGCGGATTCGCCGTTGTTGCCGATGAAGTGCGAAAACTCGCTGAACGTACCCAAAAAAGTCTTGTAGAAACTAATGCTACCGTTAATGTTATTGTACAATCGATTAATGATATAACCGACCAAATGAATCACAATACTAAACGTATCGAGAGTCTGGTGGAAGCATCGGCCGAAGTGAACGATCATACCGAAACTGCGGTTGATGCTTTGGCTGACACTGTCAATGCGATTGAAAAACTCTCCAACGATACACAAAACAATGCAACCACAACCGAATCGATCATCAAAAAAATCGGTAATATCAATGAATTATCAACCTCGAATGCCCGAAGTGTCGAAGAGATTGCTGCCGCGGCAGAGCATCTGCACCAAATGACCGAGCAGCTAACGGCTCAAATCGCCGTTTTCAGAACTTAACTATGATAAATCACTCCCCGCTCTATACGCAGGGGAGAAAATAACTCTTTTGCCTGTGTATGATCATCGGCATGTCCCAGGATCAAATAACCTCTCAAATGTTCTTTAAACCGCTTTAACAGCTCTCTATTTTTAAACGAATCAAAATAGATCATCATATTACGGCTAAAAATGACATCGAAACTTCCCAAAGACTTCCATAACTCCGGATCAAATACATTTCCTGAT